>CAZMVK010000006.1:0-13295 GCA_964569545.1 uncultured Bdellovibrio sp. | reverse complement strand
TTAATATTAATTGATCACATTGCGAAAAACAGTTGGTAAAATCATACCAGCAACTTTCAGTACGCGAGTATCGATGCGGTTGAAACATCACCACCAAACGACGATCTGCAAATTTTTCGCGAAATCCCTGCAGCGTCGCGCGGACCTCGGTGGGATGATGGCCGTAATCGTCGTAAATGGCGATATTGTTTTTTTCACCTTTAAAATGAAAACGACGATCAACACCAGCAAAAGCCGCAATTCCTTTTTGACAAATTTCAAAGGTCAAACCCGCCTCAAGCCCCGAAATGATCGCGGCAGTCGCATTCAAAGCATTATGAATACCGGGCACATTGAGTTGAAAAAATCCTAAAGATTTTTTTACATCTACCGCGTGATGACCAGTGTGATGCGATTTTTCAATCAATTCATAACGACCGTGATCACCTTTTAAAATAAAATCATTTTTTTCATCAAAACCATAAAACACAATTTTTTTTGAGTAATGGGCAAACAACTCTCGAACTTGCGGATCATCACCGCAAACAATACATGTTCCATAAAAAGGAATTCGCGAAGCAAAATTAATAAATGCTTTTTGCAAATTTTCAAACGTTTTAAAATAATCTAAATGATCTGAATCAATATTAGTAATGATCGCAATCTCGGGCGACAACCTTTGGAAACTGCCATCACTCTCATCAGCTTCCGCTATCAACCACGGGCCCTTACCAAGAAGAGCCGTTGATTTAATTAAATCAAATCTGCCACCAACAACAATCGTCGGCTCCGTTTGTCCCTGTAAAAAAATCGAAGCAGCCATCGAAGTCGTTGTTGTTTTCCCGTGAGTTCCGGCCACAGCCACACCACGTTTTAGGCGCATGATTTCTGCCAAAGCCTCGGCACGAGGAATGAGCGGAATTCGTTGTGCACGAGCGGCCTGCATTTCAGGATTTTCATTGCGAGCAGCGCTGGTAAAAACCACGACATCAACATCACCGACATTTTCCGCACGGTGACCTTTAAAAACCTGAATCCCCATAGATTGCAAACGTTCTGTGTTTGCATTTTCACCAAGATCGCTGCCGGTGACCTGAGCCCCCATATTATGCAGAAGCTCAGCCAAACCACACATCCCAATGCCGCCAATACCAATAAAATGAAAACGAGATTTTTCTAAAATTTTTAACGAGTTCATAACCACCAAATTCAAGTATTTTTATAACGTCGAAATTTTATGTTTCATTAGAATAATTAGCAACGAGAAATCTGTGCTTTACCTTAACAACTGGCTAAAATTTCTTTGGCTATCGATCTCGCCCCTTGCGGACGATGCAGCTTGCCGATATTTTCTCGCATTTGAGTCAAAAGCTCAGGGCTCTTTTTCAACTTGTCAATTTCTTGGATCAAACGTGTTGGGGTTAAATCCTTTTGCAAAACCATGCATGCCGCCTGAGCATTTACCAAAATCTCTGCATTTTTTTCCTGATGCGCATCTGCGGCAGGCAAAGGAATCACAATGGCTGGTAAACCAAACGCTGCAAGCTCACTCAACGTGCTAGCTCCACCTCTGCAAATCACCAAATCAGCCCACTGATAGAACTTGGGCATATCATAAATAAACTCGTGCAGTTCAATTGTCTTTGCATCTAAATTTCGATATCGCGTTTGGAAATCCTGATAATCCACGCTGCCCGTCTGATGAATCACCTTGGTGCGATAAAGCCAACTGTTCGGGTCATTTTTATAATCATCACTGTCATTAATCGCTGTACACAAAGTACGGCCAATGGCTCTGGAGCCCTGACTGCCACCATAATGTAAAATGTGAAATTGTCCGAGGACCTGAGGCCCAGGCTTTGAAATGTCATTTTTATTTTCAACTGTATAATTTTGCTGCGCACGAACTGAAATCTGCTTTTCCATCTCTGCTCGGACTGGCATTCCAAATACCGATATATTTTTATTTTCTAATAGTTTTTCAGCCGCAGCAAAAACAATAAAACATCGATCGACAAAACGTGCAAGCCAACGATTGGCCATCCCTGGGTAAGCATTGGGCTCCCAAATAGCAGTTGGAAATTTTAAAAAAACAGCCGCCAACATCATCGGAACAGAAGCATAACCGCCAACACCTAAAACAAAATCAGGACGATGTCGCAATAAAAAATAAAAGGACTGCAATATTCCCAAAGGGATTTTAAACACAGTTAAAATCTTAGAAAAAGTTTGGCCAGAAAAATTTAATTTTCCACCTTGAATACACAACAATGGGAAACCTTCACGCGGAACAATTTTGGTTTCTAAACCCTGATTTGTACCTATGAAAAAAATCTGACAATCATTTTGCTCTGACTGCAATGCTCGAGCTATGGCAATCCCTGGATATATATGCCCACCGGTGCCGCCGCCTGCAATAAATATTTTTTTATATTTTTTCATCTCTGCCATCTGATGTGATCCTATATATGTATGAGCGGAAACGAAATTTTCTATTGCTTCTGTTGATGCAAATGTTTTTCAATATTGATCAGCAAACCAAACATCAAACATAAAATAATCAACGAGCTGCCACCATAACTCAGAAACGGTAGAGTCAGTCCCTTGGTTGGCAATAATCCCATGGCCACTCCAGAATTAATAAAAATACTGAGCGCAAAAGTCATTGTTATTCCCAATGCTGTGGCCTTACGAAATGGCTGTTCTGCTGCTACAGAAATTTGAAACCCGCGTAAAACCAAATAACCATACAACACCAACAAACCAATGAAACCAATAAAACCCATCTCTTCACCAAAAACAGCCAGTGTAAAATCAGTGTGAGCCTCTGGTAAGAAAAATAATTTTCCTTGCCCTTGGCCAAGCCCTACGCCAGTCCAACCACCAGAGTGAAAACTGAGCATGGATTGAATGACTTGAAATCCTTTTTGCTCTGGATCAGCCCATGGATCTAAAAAGGAAAAAACTCGTGCTCGACGATAAGGGACTCGCATCACTAACAAATAAAACACTGGCAGAGCCACCGCAATTGAACTCAGTATATATTTCCAGCGCAAACCAAAAGCAAAAAGCAAAGCCCCAGCAACACATATGATAATTGCAAAACTGCCAAAATCGGGCTGTCGTAATAATAATAAAAGTGGAGCAACGATCAGCAGAAATAAAGCCCATTTTGGCCAACGACCTAAAATATTTTCTTGTCGCGAAAGGATGCTAGCAAAAAGCATAGCAAAAGAAAATTTCAAAATCTCGGAAGGCTCAAAGCGCACGCCGAATGGCAATTGCAACCATCGAATAGCACCACCGACACGAACCCCAACACCCGGAACAAAAGTAAGTAAGATACCGATCCCGCCTGACAACCACAACAACCATCCCCATTTTTCCAACCAACGCATTGGTATTTCTGCAGCTGCCAGCAATAATAAAAATGCCAGCAGCGAGAATATTAATTGTCGTTTAAAAAAATAAAGACCGTCACCATAGGACTCAGTCGCAAAAATATAACTGGATGAGTACACCTGCACCAACCCGCAACCTAACAGACTAAGAACTGCAAGCAACAATGGGCTTGAAAGGTGTCTCATCATAAAAAAATATTACTCTAGCTCGCTAGATGAGTCTTTTTTTTCAGCTTTAACTGATGCCGGCTTTCGATCTGACGCCGATGATCTATCAGCTGTTTTTTCAGCTGTTTTCTCTTGGCTGCCCTTTGCCGCTAAACTACAGCAAAAAATCAAACCTTGGTTTTCAGATGGAGTGCGATACTGACTGACCGAAAATGGCTTATCAGAATCACATTTTTTAGCCATCTCTAAATTCAGAGCGACCTCAACATCGGACTGATAAATCTCACCGTTGACGAAATCACAATAGAGGTGAGCCGTCTGCACCATTTTTTCTCTTTGCTCTTTGCGCTCCTTCATTTTTGCCGAAGCGCAACCCATCAGCATCAAAGAAAAAATAGACATATATATAAAACCGTTTTTAACAGACATCCTTGTCCTCCTTAAAAAAACTTACGCGATCCGAGATAAAACCATTTTATCGAATCAACGAAATTTACGAATGATCTCTTTAAAATAATCACCCCGCTCTTCGAAGCTGTCAAACATATCAAAGCTAGAACAGCCCGGAGATAGCAAAACAACGTCCCCGATCCTAGACTTTTGGTAAGCTATCAGCACAGCTTCCTCAAAAGTACCGATCAAAAAGGTTTCAGAGAAGTCTCCAAGATCACGATTGATACGCTCCTTAGCTTCACCGACCAGGATCAAAGTCTTGACCTTACGACGAATCACATTTCTTAAAGCTTCGTAGGAAAGATTGGTGTCTTTACCACCTGCAATCAAAATCACGTTTTCATCAAATGAATCCAAGGCACGTAATACGGCATGTACATTCGTTGCTTTTGAATCATTGAAGAATTGCACTCCACCAACTTTACGAATGTACTCAAGACGGTGTGGTAAGCCTGTAAATCGATTCATCACTCGTTGTATGGCATCATGATTCGCACCATGCTCACGCGAAGCTAAAATAGCTGCCATCACATTTTCAATAGAATGACGACCGCGCATTTTCATTTGAGTAATATCATAGTACTCAATCTCTGGACCGGTACGCACACGAATTTCATTACCAATATTAACAGCGCCACCAATGTTCATAATTTGTGGTTCTAAAGAAGGCTTGCGTGAAAAGTAAAAAATTCTTCCGCGTTGAACAGCTGGATCACGAGCCAACTCAACCACCGCATTGTCATCAGCATTTAAAATGCTGGTTGTTGCTTGGTTGGTATTTTTGAAAATACGTCTCTTGGCATTGACGTAATCTTCCATAGAACGATAACGATCTAAATGATTTTCAGCCAAATTCATAAACACAACATTTTGTGGATTGAAAGTCTCGCAAAGCTCTAGCATGTAACTTGAAACTTCGGCGATAACAACCTGGGCTTTTTCACCCAAACGTAGATAATCTGTCATCGGCGTTCCCAAAGAACCACCAACCCAACAGCTGATTCCTGATTCTTTCAAACAAGCTTCAATCAAACGTGCTGTTGTCGTTTTACCGTTGGTACCAGTTAATGCAATCACTGGTTCTTTAATAAACTGAGTGACGAATTCAAACTCACCAGTGATTTTAATTCCCTGGCTGCGGGCATAATCAAAAATCTTTAATGCCGAAGGCACGCCCGGGCTTAAGATCACTAAATCTTGTGCTAAAAATGTTTTTGGACTGTGACCACCCAAATCCAATTTGATTGGCAAATCACCCAACTGTTCCAACTGAGTGGAAAGCTCTGGTTTTGATTTATGATCTGTTACCGTTACCGCCGCCCCTGCAGCATGTAAAAACTTGGCCAAAGACACACCTGTCTTACCAAGTCCCACGACTAATATTTTTTTATCTTTTAATTCAGAAACTTCTTTAAACATGACTACCTTCTTTCAATTTTAAAACTAAAAATTTAATTTGAAAGACTCGATCCTTGAGTCTCACACATCGAACTTAAATAAATTTTATCTAAGCTTTAAGGTGCTAAGACTTAACATGGCTAACAAGATCGAAATGATCCAAAAACGAACGATGATTTTCGTTTCTGATAAACCTTTTAATTCATAATGGTGATGAATCGGTGCCATTTTGAAAATACGTTTACCCGTGGTTTTAAAAGAAATCACCTGTCCAATCACGGACAAGGCCTCAACCACGAACACTCCACCTAACAAAAGCATCAACACTTCATTTTTGGTGATCACTGCCATGATCCCTAAAAATCCACCAAGACTTAATGAACCAACATCACCCATGAATACTTGCGCAGGGTAGGTGTTGAACCACAAAAACCCCATACCGGCAGCAACCACGGTTGCCACCACTGGGGCCAATTCACCAGCGCCAACAACGTGAGGAATTTGCAGATAGTTCGCAATGGCATAGTGACCCGCCACATATGCAAATAATCCCAATGTAGCTGCACAGATCATTACCGGCACAATTGCTAAACCATCAAGACCATCGGTTAAATTCACAGCATTTGCGGTACCAACGATGACCAAAGAGGCAAACGCGACATAAAAATATCCTAAATCAAAAGAAAGATTTTTGAAAAATGGAACGTTCAATACAGTTGAAAGATGAAACCAATGCACCAAAGAAAAAATAACTAAGCCAGAAATTAGAAACTCGCCCAATAGACGAATTTTTCCTGACAAACCCTTGGTATTTTTTTTGCTAACTTTCAACCAATCATCCGTGTAACCGATGATTCCAAATCCCCAAGTGATAATCAACACCGCCCACACCAACACGTTGGTGATCTCGGCCCACAATAAACATGGAACCAGTGTCGACAGCAAAATCAAACCACCACCCATGGTTGGCGTGCCGGCTTTTTTCTTGTGAGTCTGTGGACCATCTTCACGAATGGCTTGGCCGATTTGATAGTCTTTCAAACGACGAATAAAATATGGACCCCACAACCAACATAAAAAGAAGGCTGTGAAAAATGAAATGAAAGTACGAACGGTGATATAACGAAAAATATTAAGCGCCGAAAAATGATCGGCCATCGAATACAATAATTGATAAAGCATGTCTGTCCCTGCGAGCTGTTAATAAAGTCTTTTTAGTTACTTTATTTTTTCATTATTTTTTTTCTTACTCTTTATTCAGTGAGAAATCTTTCGGAGAACAGGCCATTACAAAACGCTCTAGCTTCATCCCTCGCGAACCCTTTACCACCACCACGTCATCAAGCTTTAACACAGAGGCCACATCAGATGCAAGAACTTCTTCATAAGTATTTGATATTACAAGTTTATTTTTAAATCCAACAGCCCTCGCCCCGCGCTCAAAAGCCGCCGAATCTGCCCCATAAAACCACAATACATCAAAATCAACCTGTCCGGCCATCTCACCAAGCTCTTCATGCAGCTGTGGAGATTGCTCGCCCATCTCAAGCATTTGCGCTAAAACGGCAATTTTTTTGCCCGAGTTTTTTAACAATTTCGTATTATCTATCAAAGCTTTCATACTGTCAGGATTGGCGTTGTAACCATCAAATAATAATTCGGCACCACTTTGTAAATGCACCAACTGATTGCGCCCCCAATTGGTACGACATCTTGGCAAAGCCAATTCAATTTCGTGTGCTGACATGCCCAAGGCATAACCGATGCTTGCTGCAACCATTAGATTTACTAGATTGTGTTCACCAAAAACTGGGACCAGGGCTTCGATTGAAACACCGGAAATAGAACCCACAAGCTGCAACGAACTCATCGTTAGTTTTTTAATTTGCAAACAGATATCAGCACCGCTGCTTGGATTTTGCGAAAATGTAATTATTTTTTTAGAGTTGGGATATTGTTTCTGCGCGCGCTCCCACATGGCGTGAGTCAATTGATTGTCCAAATTGTAAATGCGAATCGCATCGGCTTTGGCAAATTGATAAATTTCTTCTTTGGCCGCAGCTATTGCCTGGATCGTACCAAAATGTTCGATATGAGCTCGCCCGACCATTGAACACACCACAATGTCAGGTTCAGCAATCTCACACAAACGCTGAATTTCTTTGGCGTGATTCATCCCCATCTCAATCAAACTGATTTCAGTTTTTTCTGGCTGTGCAAGCAACGTCAGCGGCACACCCCAATGGTTGTTGAAACTGCCCTTAGGAAAATGCACTTGAAATTTTGACGACAATACCGCCGCCGAGAACTCTTTGCTTGTGGTTTTTCCATTAGAGCCGGTGATACCAACAACTTTGGCTTGAGATTGTAAACGTGTAGCGTGAGCTAAATCCTGCAGAGCCTGCAAAGTATCCTGCACCTGAAAAACACTGACCTTTGCTAAAATTTGCGGAAGCCGATCGGCAGGAAATATTTTTTCTAAATTTTCATGCACAATTAAACCGGTCGCTCCTTTATCTACAGCTTGCTGCAAAAACCGATGAGCATCATAGGTCTCGCCAGCCAAAGCGATAAACAGCTGGCCCGTTAAATCCACACGCGTGTCGGTGCCTATACCTGTAAATTGAGCTACAGGTTGAGAATGGATTTTGGCACCTGTTGCCTTTGATATGTTCTCTATTGATAACTTCATAGAACCCTCCCTTTGCTTTTCATGATATTACAAGCAAGCAAGTATTTTTTCTTTCAACTCAACAACTGGAATTACATTTTTCATCGGGTGACGCCCCTCCATATGACAAAGAATCAATTCTGGGGGTTTGCCTTTAAAAATCTTTTTTACTTCAGCATAGTCTTGATAATTTGCCGGCACTTGCGGAGTTTTTTTGACTTCGATAAAAACTTTTTTTTGATTCTCACCTTCGATCATAAAATCAATCTCTTCGCCGTCACGACTGCGCCAATGCAAAATCTGCCAATTTTTTTTATAATTTTTCATGGTTTTATAGATTTCACAAAAAACTAAATTTTCAAACATCAAACCAGAAGCCGGAGATAATAAAAAAGTTTTTTCATCACTCCACCCTTGCAGCCTAATGGCCAAACCAGTATCAGTAAAATATACCTTAGGACGCTTAACCAATCGATTGCTCAAATTTGACGAATAAGGCATCACCAAATAAATGATTTTCATTTTTTCTAAAACAGAAATCCAATCTTTTATTGTTGATTGTTCGACACCAATTTCAGATCCAATTTCTGAAGCATTGAGCATACAACCAGCGCGCGCCGCCAACAGCTTACAGAAAAGCAAAAACTCTCTTGATTTTTGAATTCCCGCGCTGGCGATAACATCTTTTTCTACGTACGAATTTATATAATCATCGAGATAATTATTAGAATTCAACTTTGTATCTACATACAATTCAGGCCACCCGCCCTTGAACATAATTTCAGAAATGGAAACTTTTGTGCTTTGTGAAATTTCAGATACAGACAGAGTCGTCATTTCAAAATAACTGGCTCGCCCAGCCAAACTCTCTTTGACATTTTTATCCATCAAAATTTGATTAGATCCCGTTAGGCGATATAAAATCTTTCGTTTGCCGCCTTTTCTTTTATATAAATCAATTTGTCTTTTTAGATAAAAAAACAACTCTGGAGCTAACTGCGCTTCGTCCACCAGAATTGGTTGCTCTTTGGCCGAAGAAAATAACAACTCAGGATCTGTATTAGCTAAATGGCGCGCATGCAATTCATCCAAAGATATCTCAAAATACTGCGGACCCAGATGAGACAAAAGACTGGATTTACCACACTGCCTAGGGCCGATCACAATCTGAATATAGTCAGCGCTTTCTTCTAAAATATTCGAAATATCTCTTTTAATCCACATATTTGGCAGTTTATGCCTGGCGAGCATTAATTGTCAATATATTATAGATCGTTAGCCTATTGCCTAGCTGACTAGACTTAAAGAAAAAGTTTTGAACTAAATGTAATTGAAAATGAAAAGACTAAAATTTACACCCGCCTTACCTTCAAAAATAAAACAACCGTACTTATTCTTCGACCAGACTTTTGCCATATGTATTCCGACCAGCATCTCCATCTCATGCGCCGTCCAATTATAAATTGATTTAATGTTACGCCAGCCGTTAGAATCACCTATGTTTAAATTAAGTCTGATGCGTAAAAAATATTTGTATACCCTAGCTCTGTTGGTATTCTCTCTTTGTTCGCTTTCACTTTTCATCAAAACATCTTCCGTGAAAGCACACCGTGCATTCTATTATTGGAAAACAAAATGGGAAATGAGCCCCGAGATTAAAAATACGCTAGTCGTAAATGATGTCGACACTCTATATTTAAGATTTTTTGATGTAGAATGGGAGACACCTTCAAACTCTCCAAAACCCGTAGCACCAATTATTTTTTCAGATGAAATTCCCCAACAAATAAAAATTATCCCTGTTGTGTATTTGAAAAATGAAGTCTTTAAAAACTTATCAGAGGTGCTGTCTGAGAATCTTGCCGAAAACGTTTGGATGAAGATTTCAATTATAGCAAAGACTCAGCATATTAATATTAGTCAAATCCAGATGGATTGCGATTGGTCTCCTTCAACTCGTCAAAAATACTTTAAATTCTTACAAGCCTTAAACAACAAATTGAAAAATACCCATATTAAAGTGTCTGCGACAATACGATTACATCAGGTAAAGTATAGAGAAATAACTGGAGTTCCTCCCGTAAATCGCGGCATGTTGATGTTTTATAACTTTGGGCGCCTACAAGCTCGCGGCGAATTAAATTCCATTTTTAACGAGCAAGAAGCCAGTCGCTACACTTCATATATTTCAGAATACCCGTTACCTTTAGATGTCGTTCTTCCTATTTTTTCATGGGCCATACATTCACATCATGAAAAAATCACTGGCCTCCTAGAGAAAACTACAGAAATTGACTTGAATAAAAGTTATGACCATTTTCAAAAAGGACGTAATGGCCAGTATATTGCAAAAAGCTCATTTTTCTTTCGTGGCAATTATTTTTATGAAGGCGACATCTTAAATGTGGAAAAAATCGATGCAAAACAAACGTCTATGGCGGCCCAATTAGTTCTTCAAGCGACCAATCGCCACCATTTTTTTAATACAATCGCATTTTTTGACTTAGACGAAAGGAATCTTAACCATTATGAGAACGATCAACTTAAGAACATCTTCAATCGATTTTAAAAAAATAAAGCTAATTTATTTTTGTGTTTTTTTATCTTTGTTTCTAGCAAACACAAAGGCATTTGCAGGATGCGCAGGCGATCCATGCGAATTTAATTGTGACTTATTTTTTTTCAGTCCAGAGGTAATAAAAAGTCAAACCGAAGAACCATTTTTTCTATCAAGTTCAAAATTTTACAGTAGTAATATAAATGATCAAAATAATAAAAAAGATTTTGGAGTGACTGATACGAACATTCTTAACATCAATGAGTGGATAATTTTTTTTAACAATAAACTTTCAAAAGAGAATTTGAATTACTTAGTCTACAAAATGAATTTAGAAGACCTTGATCAAGTTATATTTGGAATACAAGGGAAATCCTCAAAAATAAATAAAGAATCACAAGCCATTAAGGCAGAACTTGAGTCCTACTATCTAAACAATAAACTAAACAAAGAAAAAGTAATTAAGGCACTTTATTATATTGGATTTGCAAAGCGGATCGAGTCATTTGCAAATCGCGAAGCCTCCTCTGAGCCATGGAATGCCCCGACCGCAACAAGTTTATCTGAAACAGAAATTAAAGAAGTTGAAAAACTAATCAAAGGAGGATTGGGACTATTACAAAACGTAAAAAATTCTTTCCTGGAAGACCGCTATAGATTTCAGATTATTCGTCTATATTTCCATAGTAAGAACCACAAAAAAGCACAAGATTTTTACACGAACAATATCGATTTTTTCAAAAACGAATCAAGCATCAAGTTTCGCTTTATGCAAACAGCTGTTGGAGCATTTTATCGAGATAAGAATTATGGAATGGCCAATTATCTTAATTCAATAATTTTTGACAAATATGTTCCTCTAAAAAAGGACGCTTACCTATTTTTCCATCCACAAGAAGAAAAAGATTGGAATCAAAGTTTATCGTTAGCTAAATCGAGTCGTGAAAAACAGGTATTATGGCAACTGTTTGGACTTTATGCTGATGGAAATAAGGCTATTGAAAAAATTTACGAACTCCAACCTAAGTCTGATTTATTACTGCTTTTACTAACTCGCGAAGTTAACAAGAGCGAGGATGCCATTCGCAACATAGATAACCTTGAACAGCATAATTCTCAATCAATTATAGGAAAAGTTGATTCGCTTAATAAACGGTTGGTATTAATAAAAAAAATTACCGACGAAAACAAAGTGATTAAGGGTTATCTTTGGCAATTAGCTTTAGCACATTTATATGCCTCAGTTAACAATGTAGATCAGGCGAAACACTACTTATCATTGGCTAATCAAATGAGCCCTAATGAGTCTGTAATTAAAGACCAAATTCGAATGACATCATTTTTTATTAAAATAAAATCATTAATGAAAATCAATAAGCAGTTTGAAAATGAAATTGCACAAGAGCTGTCTTGGCTTAAAGAAAGTAAAAACTTTAGAGCAATTTCATTAAACGAATGGGCACGCCGCTACCTTAGCAAAATTTATCATAAAAATGGAGATGATGTAAGATCCTATTTATTACAACGAAATAATAATTTTATTCATTATAACAAAAATATTGATGCTCTAGAAAAATTTTATGCTCAAAAAAGTAAGTCCTCATTTGATAAGTACCTAATACAAAATAATCAAAACTCGTTCAATGTAAAAATACAACGGGCTGAAAATTTAATTTATTTAGGAGACTTCAATTCAGGACTTTCAATTTTAAAAGAACTTGAAAAAAGTAATTTGCAAACAAATACTAATAAGAAACCAGAAACTTACACTACTACATCAGGGGCTGATCCCTTTTTAATACACATAAATGACTGTCATGATTGTGACATTAGATCAGCTGACTCACACTCTACTTATTCCGCTTTATCACTTGTTGAAAAATTGAGTAACTTGCAATCAAAAACAAAATCGAAAGGTCAAGGGAGCGCACAAGCAAGCTTCGAAATCGCGAATGCATTATATAATATTAGTTACTATGGAAATAGCAGGATTCTTTTTGGCGCAGAAGACCCCATCGGGACATATGGCAATATGGATCAAGCTGAAAAGTATTACGTTCTAGCCATGAATTCATCGAATGACAAAGAGTTCAAAGCAAAGGCAGCATTTATGGCAGCAAAAACTGAACGAAATAGATCCTTTAATTTACTATATAACGCTCGCCTCAATTCTGAACATGAAGTATGGACGACAGATTTCTTATTGGAAAATCAGGATGTGACTTCATTTTCACCTAAGTATTTCGAAATCCTAAAAAAGAATTTTTCGAAAACAAAATATTATCAGGAAGCAATTCAAGAATGCGGTTACTTTAGAAAGTTTTTAGAAAAATAATAATTGGGAAGAATAATACTTACGATAATTCAGAATTTGATTTAATTGAATTTTAAGTTAACCAAATTAATTATGTGGAGATAAAAAATCGTTTCAATAATTTATAAGCATGGAACATTTTAGACACCTGTTAAATAAATACCAGGCTTATATTGTATACCTATTTAAATAGGTCGAGACTCTATATAGAAAAGTGGTCAATACAACAGACCACTTCAAATAGAAGCACGCAATTTGCTTCTGCGAAAAAAAACCAACATATTACAGAATAAGTTTTCTTATAACAAAGCCGATTGTGCGATTTTGAAATCGTCGAATGGCGTTTTTTCGTGG
>CAZMVK010000005.1:39996-49323 GCA_964569545.1 uncultured Bdellovibrio sp. | reverse complement strand
GGTTCTGGGAGGAGCTTGCTCCTTCGGAAACGAAGGAGTAGGTTTACTCGATGAGTGCAAAAGATGATATTTACATTGCAGCAATAGAGCTTTTCTCAAAACGCGGTTTCGATGGGGTTTCGATCAGAGATATCGCGGCTTTGGCCAATGTGCATTTTGCCAGTATTCGGTATCATTTTGGAGATAAAGAAGACCTGTATAACGCCTGTATTGCAAAGCATGGTGAAAGCCGATTAGTGTCGGCAATACGATTTTTGGAAGCAGAGCCTAAAAGCGTGGAGGATGTCCGTCTTCGTCTGGGGTATGCGATTGATGACGTATTTCGAATTCACAATGAAAATCCATTTTTAACAAAGCTCTTGTTGCTTGAGGTTGAATCTTCAGATCATCGGGCAGATAAAATATTAAAAAAAACAATGATAGTAATGACAGCTGTCTTCGCTCAGTTCTTTAAGATTTGCCAAGAAAAGAAATTTATCAACAACAATTTAGATCCGCTTTTTATGGCTCAATCACTTATGGGCATTTTGCATCATTTTATGAGAACAGAATCAGTCAGAGAACGGCTGCTTTCACACAAAAAACTGAAACACAACGATAGTAAAGAACTTATGGTTGAAAACATAATTACCTTATTTCTTCCCAAGAAATAAAAAAATGGAGAATTCTATGGAAAAATTTATTGCCGCAATAATGATAACCTTTTTGTTAAATAACGGTGCTTTTGCCGAAGAGGATCATCACAGTCACAACAAGTCCTCGGCCAAGGAAAAAAGTAGCCATTCAAAAAGCTCACTGGTTTTAAACGATGGAAAAAAATGGACAGTAGATCATGACATGAAAGAAAATATGGGTGCAATTTATCAGCAGTTTAAAATCTTAAGTGAGCTATCGAAATCAAAAAAATCTACAAATGAAGACGCCCACAAGCTAAGTGCCGTCATCAATGCTTCGACTAAAAACATCATAAGTAAGTGCAAAATGGAAAAAAAACAAGATGAGGCTTTTCATGTCTTACTTGCTGAATTATTCGTTGTGGCCGCTGACTTGGAACATCCAGACAAAGTCGAATCGGCACTGGAAAGGCTAGCTCGAACGCTAAAGAGTTATAGCAAATATTTTGACCATTCTCTTTCAATCTAAATAAACGGAGAGCTTATGGAAAACACAAAAAAACTGAAACCTAAACGACCGCTTTTGATAATTTTTTTATCTATCGTTGCCACTCTGTTCGGAATTGCTACTATCAGAGAAGGCGGAGCTGTTCTTTTTACTGAGGCTGGTAAGCAAGACGCAGGAAATTTTGTTCCATTTGTTTTATGGTTCAATTTTTTTGCGGGCTTTGCATATATTCTTGCAGGCATTATGTTTTTTAGGATGAAAAGTTGTTCTCGAAAACTTGCCTCTGTTATTGCGATTGCCACAATCATTGTATTTATGATTTTCGGAGTCCATATTTTAAACGGGGGAGCCTATGAGCTTCGAACAGTTGTCGCTATGACGCTTCGATCTGGAATATGGACAGCCATTGCACTTTTTGCCTTAAGGGCCGAGGCGCTTAAACCAATCGATTGTGAATGCTAAGCAGGTGTGGAAAATGAAAGGCCTTCTGAAATTTGTTCCCTTGATTATTTACATGAGTGGTGCTGTCGCTAAAGACCATGATGCTCGATTGACCTTAGCCGTAATTGAGCGTCAGGCCTTAGAATCGTCGTTTAATGCAAAAACGATAAATGCCGAGATAGAAGCGGCTCAAAATAAAGTTGAGACCCAGCGTTCGCTACTTTATCCAAAACTCATGCTGGAAGGAACCTACAAGTATATTACAGAAGTGCCCACTCTTAAATTTCCTGGAGGAGCTACCACTGCTTTTGGCGACCATCAAAACTATTCCATAGGTCCGATATTGACGTGGAATTTTTTGGATTTTGGTTCAACAAGAAATTTGGTAGGTGGGGCTGAAGCATTAAAAACCTCAAAAGAAGCAGAGAAGGATTTAATTAACAGGCAAATACTACTAGCCGTTCGCTTAGCCTATTTTAAAATTCAACTTAGAGCTGAGCAGCAAAGGTTAGTGGCAGACTCTTTAAAACTTGCGGAGTCTCAACATAAAGACATTCAAAATAGAAAAAATATAGGTTCATCTAATCGGATAGATTTACTTGCGGCACACAAAGAGGTATTAAATTTAAAATTACAATCTCGCCAATTACAGTCAGATTTCTCTTTGGATTTAAGAGATATTTATGCGCTTATTGGTCAGAATGAATCATCAGTCGTTCCAGGCTCAATCGGAATAGACTCTATTCAAACATCTTTAAGCACTCTCGATAAATATGAAGATGCTCAATTTAACGATAATGTGTTAAACCGGCATCCACTCATAAAAATGCATTCGGCCATCGCCGAGTCCCTTCGTTTAACATCAGAAAGCTTCAGAGCAAATGCACTCCCAAAGCTGTCGCTTTTTTTAAAAGCATCAAGGGACTATCCAAATGGTCCCGTTTTAGAAAACATCAATCAAAATACAGTTGGCCTAACTTTAAGTATGCCGATTTATGAGGGTGGCCGGTCCTCAAGTGATGCTGCTGAAAAACAGAACTTGGCCGTCGCAAGCGATAACCGTCGAGAACAAACTCGAATAGATATTTATCGAGATTGGCAAAAAGCTAAAGACCAAATTAAGGGCCTTCGTGACAAGCGCGAAATTCACGAAGACACCGTAAAAGAAAGTGTTGAAAGGGCAAACTTAGTCTATGGATCGTATCGTGCGGGGCGATTGAGTTTTTTAGAGGTTCAGAGTGCAAACCTACATGCCCTAGAAGCAAAACTACAATCTACAACTAATGATGTTCAAATTCTAATTCAACTGGACTATCTGGCAAGTATCTCTGAGGTGCAATAATCATGAATTCGAAAAAGCCTTTCAATAAAAAATTTTTAATTCCGATTCCATTAATCTTTCTTGCTGTCATTGTGTACCTGGTTTTTGGGCAAAAATCAGAATTCCTTTATGTTGGAACTGTCGAGGCGACAAAAATTGACATATCGTCTCGAATTTCATCCGTGATTTCCGCATTTCCCGCAAGCGAAGGTTCTAAAGTAAAAAAAGGTGACCTTCTTGTTCAGATGGCCTGCGAGGATATTAAACTCAGCCTAGGTTCGGCTAAAAAAGATTTTGAACGCGCCGAAAGGCTTTTTAAGTTGGGCTCTTTGTCTCAGGAAAATTTTGATCATCTCAAAACAAAAAAAGACGAGTCTTCTTTGAAAATGGATTGGTGTGCAATTAGTGCTTCGAAAGACACCTCCGTTCTCAACACCTACCGCGAGGAGGGAGAATACGTAAATCCAGGAACCAAACTTCTCACGCTGGTTAATCTGTCAGAGGTCTGGACGGTTATTTATGTTCCTCAGCTTCTCCTCTCTCAGATATCGACGGGAATGAAGGTGACAGGCTTTCTGCCGGAGTTAAACATGCGTCGTTTTGAGGGCAAAATTTCCTATATCAGCGATGCTGCCGAATTTACGCCAAAAAACGTTCAAACGCGTGAAGAACGAACACGATTAGTATTTGGAGTGAAAATAACATTTATGAATCCTGATGAGTTACTAAAGCCAGGTATGTCCATAGAAGTTAAGCTGGATTAGTAAATGCAAAAGAACAGTTTTGAACAGAACAGCATTGGAATCAAAGTTCTGAATATCAAAAAAAAACTTGGTATCAATCAAGCTCTCAATGGAATTTCAACAAATTTTGAAGAAGGACTTTTACATGGTGTCATTGGACCAGAAGGCGCAGGAAAAACAACGCTGCTAAGAACTCTGCTCGGTCTACTAAAGCCAGACCAAGGGGAAATTCAATTTACAAATCGCGGTGATTTAATTCAGTACAAAGATATTCGTTCGTCCGTTGCCTATATGCCACAACAGCAAAGTCTTTACGCTGACCTTTCAATCTCTGAACATCTAGATTTTTTTTGTGACCTCTATCAAATTCCAAGCGCCATTTATCAAAAACGTCGAGAAGAACTTTTACACATTACTCGTCTAGACAAGTTTACTGACCGACCGGCAGGAAAGCTATCCGGAGGGATGTATAAAAAACTTGGACTGATGTGTGCGTTACTTCAATCGCCTTCGGCAATTTTATTGGATGAACCCACAAACGGGGTCGATCCAATAAGTCGACGAGAATTCTGGGACTTGCTTTATCGCCTTTCAAAAGAAAAAATACTCATCATTTTTGCCACAGCTTATATGGACGAAGCTGAGCGTTGTGATCGAGTTCATGTTTTATCGTCGGGTTCTCTTATAGCGGAAGGCACTCCACGCGGTATTCTAGAACAAGAAAATGTTAAAACCTACGACGCCCTTTTTTTTAAAAAAACAGCTGAAGGTATATTGTGAAAAACCTTAGTACGGTTTCGGTCGATGTATCAGAACTCACGGTAAAATTTGGCGACTTTGTTGCCGTTAACAACATTTCTTTCTCTGTGGGCAAAGGGGAAATTTTTGGATTTTTAGGGGCCAATGGTGCAGGCAAGACAACAACTATTCGTGTTTTGTGTGGTCTATTGGTCCAAACCTCGGGCCGGGTTCAAATTTCCGATATCAGTTCTGAAGAAGGCAGTGAGGCGATGAAATCCAAAGTCGGCTATATGTCGCAAAAATTTACGCTCTACAATGATTTAACTGTCGATGAAAATTTCGCATTTACGGCGAGCCTCAGAAAGCTACCTAGATTAACCCTAAAGAAACGGAAAGACGAGCTCCTCGAGTTTATCAATTTCTCTAAGCCTACAAATACATTAGTTCGGGATCTTCCAGGCGGAATAAAACAACAGGTCTCACTGGCCGCTTCCATTTTGCATGATCCAGAAATTATATTTCTCGACGAGCCTACGGCCGGAGTAACGCCAGCAGCCAGAGCGCTTTTCTGGGCGCTTATTCGAAAGCTCTCTGGCAACGGAAAAACTGTTTTTGTAACGACTCACTATATGGATGAAGCTGAACAATGCGGCCGAATCGCCCTTATGCGAGCAGGTGAAATTATTGCTCTTGATAGTCCAGAGAATCTTAAGAAAAATACCTTTCCTGATTCGCTTTTCGAGCTTGATCCCAAGGGTGATATTCCTGAAGACATGCTGAGGCGTCTTCAGACCCATGAGGCCGTTGATTCTATTGACAGCTATGGGATGCGGTATCACTTAACAATCCGTGACCCCTTAAAATGGGAAAGACTTCGTGAGGACCTTTCGAGCTCTTTCGCAATTAAGGAAATTCAACCATCACTCGAAGATGTTTTCATTCGCTTAGTTGAAGGAGCTGCTAGATGATTTTTGAGTTCAGCTTAAGAAGAGCCCTTTCAATAGCAAAAAAAGAGAAATTTCACATACTGAGAGACCCATTTACACTCACAATGGCAACAATCCTTCCTGTTCTTTTAGTTTTTATTTTTGGGTTGGCTATTGAGTTTAATGTTAAAGATATCGGACTCACAGTTCATGATTCAGACCGCACATCTTCATCCCGAAAACTTGCAGAGATTTTCTCAAGTTCACAATATTTTAAAGTAAATCAAAATCAAAGTTCTACAGAAAATGCCATAAAGAATCTTGATTCTGAGCATTCAAAAGCTATTTTAATCATTGAACCAGAATTCGAGCACAGCCTTCTTTCTGACGGAAGTGCAAAAGTACAATTTTTTTTGGATGGTGCTGACAATTCTACCGCGGGGGTTATTCTTGGCTACCTCGGAGGGATTCAGCAGGCAGCAAACCTAAAACTTACTGGACAGGAGGGGGTGCCTTTCTTTGAAATAAAAACTCGGTACCTTTTTAATCCTGAGCTCAGCAGTCCGTGGTTTGTAGTTCCAGGACTAGCTGTCGTTGTAATAGCTATTCTTTCAATTCTATTAACTGCTCTAACTGTTGCGAGAGAGTGGGAAAATGGATCAATGGAGCTTTTACTTTCAACTCCTGTTCAGCCTCTTGAGATAATCATAGGCAAACTTATACCATACACAATCATAGGTTTGGCTGCTGTTTTACTTGTCGTGACTGTTGCAATTTTTGGCTTTAATATTCCTTTCTCTGGAAATATCTTTCTATTTGCATTCGGAAGTTTGGTTTTTCTTGTTGCTTGTTTAGCACAAGGAATGTTGATTTCTGTTTTAATCCGTACACAACAGCTATCAATGCAAGTTGCAATGATTACTGGCCTACTGCCATCGCTTCTGCTCTCCGGATTCATTTTTCCATTAGAAAGTATGCCCACTGTATTTCAGAACTTTACATCTATTTTACCATCAAAGTGGTTTATGATAATAAGTCGGGGAATATTTTTGAAAGGTGCAGGTTTAGTCGATCTTAAAATTCCATTTTTTAGTCTTTTTATTTTGAGTTCGATTTTAATTGTCACTGCCACTAAAAAATTCAAAAAGGATCTTGAACCATGAACCTTTCAACCGTCATTGGTTTTTTAAGAAAAGAATTTTCTCAGGTGTTGCGAGATCCACGGATGCGCATAATTCTTCTTGTAATTCCAGTGATGCAAATGGCGGTATTTGGACTTGCTATCTCGACGGAAGTTAAAAATATAAAACTCGGCACTGTCTATAACCCAAATGACACTATTTTGAGGCGCATTGAAGAAAGAAGTTTTTCTTCAAAATGGTTTATACCAGCAATTGGCAGGGGGGCCTTTAATGAAGCGAATGCCGATCCTCTTGAACAAATTCGCTCTGGTCGAGCTGACGTTGTCTTGATCGCTCCACCAGGAGGTCTCGCAAAAACCATAGAGCGAGGCGAGCATAACGTTCAACTCTTAATAGATGCATCAAATGTTATCCGTGCTCAAAGTATCGAGCGATATATGCAATCAATCATCAATGAAGTTCTTCGGGATGATTTTCATTTGACGGTGGCTTCGCCTGTTGTTTTCGATGTGCGAATTCTCTACAATCCCTCGCTTGAGAGTTCCATTTTTATGGTGCCGGGGACAATGGCGATGATTCTATGTATTGTGACGATTCTACTTACGAGTATGTCCATCGCAAGAGAAAAGGAAATGGGAACATTTGAAATGATTATTTCAGCTCCGGTCAAAACATGGGAGGTCCTTCTTGGGAAGACGATACCGTTTATTGTAATCGGAATGATTAATGCTGTTTCGATATTCATGTTTGCTATTATCGTTTTTAAAGTGCCGATGAAGGGATTTTATTGGCAACTTGCCATCGCAACATTTTCATTTATTGTGACGACAGTAAGTATTGGAACATTAATTTCAACGTTCGCAAAAAACCAACAGCAGGCGATGATGGGGGGATTTATCTTTTTGTTTCTTTCAAATCTTCTGGCTGGAATTATGTTTCCTATTGATAATATGCCCCTATTTATGAAAGCCGCTGCTTATATGAATCCGATGACTTATTTCGTCAGACTTATTCGGAATATTATGCTTAAGGGCGGCTCTCCTGAGCTTATATGGAGCTATATTGGAATTTTAGTCCTAATGGCGATCTTATCCGCGATAGTGAGCTATAGACGATTTCATCATACATTGGACTGACCTTTCTCCAGCAATGCGAGGGGCGAATAGCTGGTTGAGATCGACGTGGGGAAATGATAGAAGAAAAAATGCCAAGTAATACCGTTTCGATCTGTTACTTTATATACTATAAACCTGTAGCAGTGAATCTCTCGACTGCGAATTCGAATTTTATGAACGAGAATCTTACAATAATAAACGAACAGTATAAGATTAAGAATGAGTTGCAATTTGGCATTGGTTAGGAATCGAGTCGCAAGGCTCGCTCTTTTTGTTTTTGGAGTTTTATTTATTGTAATCGGAATTATTGGAGCTTTTTTACCAATTCTTCCGACAACGCCTTTTATTTTATTAGCAGCATGGTGCTTTTTGAAGAGTTCAGAAAAAGCTCACAGGTGGATTTATAACCATTCTGTTTTTGGCGAGCCACTTAAAAACTGGAAAGAAAATCGCGCGATCTCAAGGTCTTCTAAATTCATTTCCATCACTATGATTTTTATTTCCAGTGCTCACATTTATATGACAATCAGTAATTTCTGGATAAGGTACATTTTGCTAGCAGTGCTGGTCGGGGTTTCAATTTTTATCGGAACTACTCGGGATCGATAAATTTGGTGCGGCCGGAGAGATTCGAACTCCCGACACCTTGGTTCGAAGCCAAGTACTCTATCCAGCTGAGCTACGGCCGCATTGACTGATTTTATACAGATACGCGATAGTATTGGTCCTTGAGAAAATAATCAAGAGTGTCTCGCGTCTCTGGGCGGCTTACGACTCTGTGCGCTCAATACGAGTAAAAAAAATGTGCTTAAAGTATTCAAAATAAAAAAACTGCGCCATCATATTTTCAAGCTTGGCAGGTGCAATTTTGTAGTTGTTGCCGGGTCTGATAATTTTTTGGAGGTTATTTAATGAGCACTCGTCATCTATCATTGTCGCTTTTGCTGTTGTTATCTTTGAGTGGTTTGAAGCTGCAAGCGATCACCAGTCTGCAATTTTATCCTGTCAGTCAGCAGGGCTTTATTTTCGCTCGTGGAGCGGACTCCTTGGGCAATCAAGATGATGACCCCGTACGTATGTTTCAGTGGATGAATGTGCCGGCTCAGGGCTCGTTTGCGGGACTAGGTAAGGTCATTAAATCTGGCAACAAGGATTTTCAGCTGATCTGCAGCCAGGGGCAGAATATGTGTGAAATTATGCTTTCGGCTAAGTCCTCGCGTGTGCAACTGATCCCTGGTGGGGGCGATAATGGGCAGGGGCTTATGAAATATTTAGCTAAAGGCGAAGAGGCCGATGCCCTTATTCGGCAGTTTCAGATGAGTGCGGATAGGGTCACCGAGTTCCAAAGTCGTGATCAGCGCATCAGTATTCGCGGAACTCCTGGGTATTTTCAAGTTCTGGCTCAGTAAGAACCCCTTTTATTTCAGGAATTTCATGTGTTGTTTTTTTCTGCTGCCAGTGGTCGCATTTGACCTATTGTGTTATTGGCCAGCATGGTGTATAAGTTTGCATTCTATCTATAAATTTCTCTAATTACTCTGGGAGGATTTCTCGTGGCCTATGATTTAGAAACTGATGAGCTTGAAAAGCCAGCGGCAGTGTCGCCAACGAAGGTTGCAAGCAAAAGTGTTGAAGATGATATTGAAGACGAAGAGGACATGGGCGGCGAAGAAAAGTACGACATGTTCGGCGGCGGTCCTGGAGATTTCGATAAAAATTTAGACAAACTTGTTATTGGCGAAGAAGCTGAAGACACTTTGGATCTAGATGAAATCG
>CAZMVK010000005.1:35365-39986 GCA_964569545.1 uncultured Bdellovibrio sp. | reverse complement strand
AAACAAAGCTCGTTTTTTACGTATGGTCAGCTGGTATCGCGCTAAAGAAGAGTGGATCGAAGTTGCTCCTCTCAGTGGTGTGACCAAATTATTCAAACAACAAACTAAAGAGCTTGAGGGCATTCGCTCTAGCAAATTGGATTATGAAATGGAACTTGAGACAGGAACATTAACTCCGTCACAAAGATCATATCGTAAAGACGAATTGAAAATGTGCCGTGTACAAGAAAAAATGGCCGTTCATTTGATTGCTAAATTGCAATTGAAAATCAAATCGGGTCGTCGATAGACTGATTTGACCAAAAAATATTTGGTCTGGTCTGTGATCTGCTCTTTAGTCTAAGTAAAATAAGAAAATAAGAAATGCCAGCTGAAGAGCTGGCATTTTGTTTTTAAGCTCAAGCTAATAGCTTTGAGAAAATCAACTCGACAAAAATTATTTAAAAAGTGTCTCAAAATAAGAAAAAAAATATTTTTCACTTTCCCCTTCATTCTCACAATGAATCGCCGATAGGTAGTATGTGCATCAAACTGAGCATTTGGAGGAGGTATCCATGTCAAAAGAGTACGTTTTTATAGTGTCTGACAACCAACAATTTGTGGATCAGGCAAAAACTGCATTAGCTCCCTATGGAGTGGCGGTGAATAGTTATGGCACAAGCCAATGGCGTGATGGATTGGACAGTCCATTTTTCCGTGGGCAGTTGTCAAATGGGATGCCCACTTTGATTACTGGTCAAAATCCAGTAGAAGCTCACGCTGGCAATGTTTTGCCATTTCCAACACCGGCACACAGTGGTGATGGTAAAGTAGCAACTATGGATGAGTTAGAGAGCAAAGCGATTGAGAATGCTATCATTCAATTTCGTGGCAATTTGACGGAAGCAGCAAAAGCTCTGGGAATAGGGCGCGCAACTTTGTATCGCAAAGTAAAACAGTATCAAATTGATCCATCTATTGCTCGCAAGAAAAGAGCTGTGGCAGCCTAGATCCAGTCTAGGTGTTACGATAATCGCTAGTCATAAGTCAGAGAGTAGCTTTTGCGCTCTTGGAAAAATCGCCCAATATTGAGATGATATCAGTAAGGGTTCATGACATCGAAAAGTTTGACAGTGCAAAACGGACTGAATTTGCACTGTCAAACTTTTCGATGTCAGCTGACCAAAAGATCACTACACCGACAAGCTGTCAGATAACGTATTCGATTTGAATTGGCATCTTGTTCGCATTCTATATTAGTTAAAGAATGGGGTGTTTTGAAATGAGAAACATTATTGATTTTCCTGAGGCGCGTATGAAAAGACAAAAAAGATTTCTGTATCTCGAAGCAAAAAATGCAGCAGCTGCATTTTCCATTCTTTCTTTGTTCGTCGCAGTACTTGTGATCAACAACAGTTTCTCAGATAAAATTCGTCCTATTTATGTTGTGTCTGGTGACGGTGGTCAGGACGCTTCACAACTTGCAAAATTAAACCGCGCTATTGCTAGTGCCGAACCCATGAATCCATTTCGTGATGTCGAGTGGGAACGAAAATTAGCAGATAAATTAAAGGCTGATGAGCGCACTCCTGCAAGTGTCGGTAAGGCAGCATCTGTTATAGATGACCTGCGTTTTGGTTTGCTGGCTGGAAAATATCGTTTTGTCGACATCAGTGTTTCGCAGCGTGAGCCACAGGAAATCAAAGCACATACGGCATCGAATTCTACCGAGAGTTTAATTAAAGAGATTCATTATGCTGACTCTGTCGAAGCCAACGATCGTCCTGTATTTGTTGAGCCAGAAGAAATTCTTAATAAATATGGATCCGTGTTTGCGATTGCATTTTCAAGTTTTGACCGTTCCAATCCACAACAAAATACTGTCCGTGAATACAGACTTTTGGATGGACAAAAAAAGCAAGTCGGCTTGGCTGCTTTTACCATGGATGAAGAGGGCCGGTTTCTTTCATTAAAGCTCAGTTCTTCTGAAGTTCATTAATTTTTCTTCCGACAAGTCTTCATGGTATTTGAAGATTTGTCCATCGACGAAAATAAAACAATAAGACAGTATTTGCGTCTGGCAATGGTCAGTGACCGTTTGTTGGCGTTCATTTTTGATATTATTTTTCTCACACCAGTTGTGGGTTTGATGATGTCTGGAATGTATAAAAAAATTCAAATGATGAGTTATTTGAATCCAGAAGGTTTGGATTTAAATATCACCTTGCTGGTGTCTGCTGTTTTTATTTTTTTATTGGCTTCGCTTTTACAGACATTTTTTTTATTGTTGTGGCAAGCAACACCAGGTCAAATATTTTTTAAAATCAAAGTCGTCTCTGTTGATCAGCATCTAAGCAAAATGAGATTGACCCAAATTCTATTGCGAAGTTTTGTTTTTAGCTCGCAGTTTTTATTTTTGGGTATTCCATTTTTAGTAGTTCTTGGCGACAAACATCGCCGTGGTTTGCATGACCGTATTGCGGGGACCTTGGTGTTGACCTTGAAAAAAGTAGGTGACCCAGGGCCAACTGCATTAGAGACAGCTTTTGTTCATAAGATGCTTTTGTTGACCTCTATCGGCGCTATCATGATGGTGTCTTTATCAGTTAGTCACTTTTATCAAAGCATTGAACACGATCTGCATGTAGATTCAGATCACGACAATACACAAGCTCAGCACATTTGTCCTCAAATTCCGTCAATCCGTGATGAAGACAATAATCAGTCCTCTGTTATTCACAAAATTGACCAGGTTGTTTCCATGTATTTGACTCAAGAGGTCTCTGGCAAATGTTTGCAACAAACAATTAAGAGCGCTTTTTTTTCTGAAGATCCTCAAGTTCAAAATTGGGCTTATTTTGCGAAATGGATTCAAAGTGTATCCGATGTTCAAACGGATATTCACATCACAGAAAAATATTTGGAAAGAATCTGCATCAAAGACAGTATACAAGAATATCAATCAGAACTTGATTTGTGCAAACTTGCTCAGGCCTCGGCTAATTTTTTAAATGAAAAAATATCGTTGAGTCAGCGAAAAATTGCCAGTGAAGAAATTGAAAATAAATATTGGGTAGAGGTTGCAAAATCGCCTTTTGATATTGTTGCTATTTTGTCGATGAAAAGAGACTTGAAAAATGGGCATTTGCAGAGTTACCAAGAAAAACTTGGCAAATGGAGCGAAATAAATTCTGCGAATGAAAAATATAAAAATTATATCTCAGAAAATTTGGTTAAGACCTATTGGATGAATGGCGAAAATGAAAAAGCACTGGGTGCATATGAGTCGACAAGATCTTTCCTGCCGCAAAAACGCCAGGAGCATTTAGATGCTTGGTTGTGTTATGAACAATCAACACCAGAGAAATCTTGTATTCCAAGTTCGGCGTGTCAGCATTTACAACAAAAATTAAAAAATGAAAGTTATTTAGCGACGACTGATAATGAGGGGACAAGTTCTGATTTGAATTTGGCAATACTCGCTTTAGCTCAGCGGGTTTCTTGTTCAAAAGCCGCATTGGATCCACTCGAGTTGAATACTATGCAAAGTATCAGCGAGGAACCATCCTTAAATCTGGTTGTAAATTCGATTTTAAAAAATAAAATAAGAGATGGTTCTAATTTTGATTCATCAGCTGTAAAAAAGATAGCTGCATACAAAAATAATGAATCATTGCAACCATACGCATTGCGTGAGCTGGTCAGTAAAGTAAAAAATGAACAAGATTTTTTATTTATTATTGAACAAATGAAAATGGCTCCCATGCAGGATTATAATTGGCAAAAAAATTACTATCTATTGTTGCAAGGCTCATTGCTCAAAAATGATCATCATCAAATGGGTTTATTGCTTGGATTGACGCCAGAACATTTAACACCTGAATTAAAAAAACAAATGATTGTGGCCTTGTTCCAATTAAAAAAATATGACAAAGCTTGGTTTCTGGCCTCAGCATTAGACAATTCTTCGAAATCTGGAATGCTAAATTCTGGCCGAAGTCCAGCTAGCGAATCAGCTCCTGGCTTTGAGTCCGTTTATGACAGTTTAAGAAAAAGGTTTCGGCCATGATTATACCATGGCTGCGTGGATTTTTAAGCTGGAACAAAGCTCCAATTGCTTGGATGCTTTTAGCTTTTAATGTTTTTATATTTTTACTGACTCATCCCATTGATTTACGTTTAGAAAAAACCACATCCAGTCTTTTTGCAAATAGCGAGGATTTGATTTTTACAGGGGAAATGTATTTTCAGTGGAAAAATCATTTGAATGAGGACTCATTTTTACAATCTCATTTGCAGTTCGTAAAAATGAAGCGCAGCCAGCAATTGTTATTGGGCTCTCAAGCATTACGTGAACCCAAGTTTGCAGAACAATACACGCAATTTTCATTTGTTGGCGATCATGTAGCAATCGGTAAATGGAAAGAACAAATGAACCTTTATTATAATAAATTAGAGGCTCGTCAGGCTTCGATTCTAGGATTGTCTTACAAGCACAGTTGGCCTACCTGGATTACTTATCAGTTTATGCATGCCAGTTGGATGCATTTGATAGGCAATATGGTGATGTTGTTGATTTTTGCCGCCGCAGTAGAGGTTCTGCTTGGTAATTTGTTTTCTGGTTTGGGCTTGATAGTTATCT
>CAZMVK010000005.1:0-35355 GCA_964569545.1 uncultured Bdellovibrio sp. | reverse complement strand
TGCTTGGTGGGTTTTTGGGTGCGGCTTGTTTTGTCTGGTTGGGGAGCCCCAGTCTCACGCCAATGGTTGGAGCCAGTGGTTCGCTGAGTGCGATTATGTCATTTTATGTGATCGCTGAAAATCGCCGGCGCGTTCCATTTTATTATTTTGTATCACCGATTTCTGGGTTTTATGGTTGGATTTATTTGCCTACTTGGTTGATTTTTCCACTCTGTTTTTTGCCAGATCTTGTTGGTTATCTGTCTACACCATTGCTGTTTGGAGCTGGGGTTGCATACACCGCGCACTTGGGTGGATTTATGGTGGGTTTATTCATGGGTTTAATTTATCAGTTTATTTTATTTTTGCAAAAACGCGTGGGGAATGTGGCAAATGGCTAAAAAAAACACGCACACTATAGAACTTAAACTTTACGAAATGAATCAGCTTTTCAATTCAATGGATCCATCGCCATTCAATCAAAAAGATTTGGATCATGATGCCGAAGAATATATCGTAAGTTCGGCACAGGAATTTCCAGTGAATGAACCAATGGCATTGAGGATTCATCTTGAAGAATGGCCTGCTGTCGATCCGACGGATCAAATTGGTGAAGCCATTCATAATTATTTTAATTATCGAGCAAAGATGAGCCATTTAGAATTTAAACTTTTATTAAAGCAAGGTCGAACCACGTTGTTGATTGGTTTGATATTCCTAGGTGTTTGTTTAATTTTAAAAGTCTTAGTTGAAGAGTACGCACATTCAGCTTGGGCCGGTTTTCTAAAAGAAAGCCTAACCATAGCAGGTTGGGTTGCGATGTGGAGACCGATGCAGACTTATCTTTATGATTGGTGGCCATTGAGTCGCCGAGAAAAAATATTCCAAAAATTAGCTAAAATGTCTGTCAAAGTAACTAGGCACATAAAAGCGTAAAATTTGTTAAATAATCACTCTGTCGGGGCAAAACCGCGACGGATGGTGTTTTCTGTAATATTTCTTGGTTCCATAAATTGTTTTAAATAATCAGGGCCACCAGTTTTTGAACCGATACCTGACATTTTAAAGCCACCAAATGGATGACGATCGACCATGGCGCCAGTGATGCCGCGATTGATATACATATTACCAACTTCGAACTCTGCTTTGACCTTGGCGATATTAGCCGGGCTGCGAGAGTATAAACCACCAGTCAAGGCGTACTCGGTGTTGTTGGCAATGTGAATGGCATCGGTTAAATCTCGAGCTTTGATCATTGCTAAAACTGGTCCAAATATTTCTTGTTGAGCCAGGTTTGAATTTGGATCGACAAGAGTAAAGATCGTCGGTGGTACAAAATAACCACCATGAACTTCAGGCCCCTGATAAAGCATCTTGTGATTTTTCTTTGCTTCTTCAATTGTTTTCAAAATTCGCAAATAAGCTTCTTCGTCTACAACAGGTCCCAGGTAGGCACGAGGGTCTTCTGCCATGCCTTGAAAAATACTTTTTGTTGCTTCAAGCAAACGGGCCTCAAATTTTTCATAAACATCAGCCAAAACAATCACGCGACTGCAGGCAGAACATTTTTGTCCAGAAAAACCGAACGCAGAATACAGAACACCATCGACTGCTTCATCAAGATCTGCATCGTTATCAACGATCACGGCGTTCTTGCCGCCCATTTCAATGATGCATCTTTTGACTTGTTGTTGTTCTTGTCTGTGTACAGAGGCCTCGCGCAAGATATGTAAACCCACAGCTTTAGATCCTGTAAACGCAATGGTGGCAACATGAGGATGTTGTACAAGGTATTCGCCAACCTCTTCGCCATAACCACTAAGCAAATTGAAAACGCCAGGTGGAAATCCTGCTTCTTGAATCAGTTTCATCAGACCATAAGCCACCAATGAGGATTGTTCAGCAGGTTTCATAATCACAGTGTTACCAGTCACAACAGCTGCGGCAGCCATTCCGGTTAAAATGGCCAAAGGAAAATTCCATGGAGCAATGGCCAAGGTCACGCCGCGAGGGTGATAATTGTACAACGACAATTCGCCGGGAACTTTTCCCATTTTTTGATCTTTAGCTAACTCACGCATGTGGCGAGCATAGTACCTGCAGAAATCAATGGCTTCAGCGACATCGCCATCAGCTTCGGCCCAAGGTTTGCCGACTTCTAAAATTTGTGTCGCCATCAATTGATAACGATCTCTGGTCATTAAATCTGCTAAACGATCAATTAAATCCGCTCGTTCATTGGCAGGTTTTATTTTCCAGCTTAGAAATGCTTTTTGTGCGGCTTGAAATGCTTGTTCTGCTTCTTCTTTGTTAGCAGCAGATATTTGTCCTAAAATTTGCTCTTTGTTTGATGGGTTTTCGCGGCTTAATGTGCGAGAGCTGGTTATATTTTTTCCGCCGATGTGCAGAGGAATTGTTTGTCCTAGGTTTCTTTTTGAAAGATCTAAAGCTTCTTGTAATGCTTTGCGATTTTCGGCAAAAGCAAAATCTTTGAAAGCTTCGTTGTAAAAACGATTTTCTTGCGATGGCAATGGACTGGTGATTTGTAAATTCATTTTTGGATCTGCCAGCAATTGCTCTGAACTTTTACCGTCAGCAAATTTTCCACGCAACCAGGATTCATTAGAGGTGTTTTCAAGCAAACGTCTAACTAGGTAAGCCATTCCGGGAATGAGATCTCCAACTGGAGAATACTCACGCACTCGATATCCCATGTCTACCAAGGATTTTTTAATTGGGTCAGCCATGCCAAAAAGCATTTGAATTTCAAAACCATTATTTGGCACACCTAATTTTTCAGCTGCTACAATCGCAGCTGCAATCGTGCGCACATTATGCGAAGCGAGGGCTGCGCGAATGTATTTAAAGTTTTGTAACAAATATTCTGCACAAGCTTCGTAATTGGCATCAGATTCTTTTTTATTAGTATAGACGGGGATGGGCCAACGCTGTTGTTCAGCTTCCATGGTTTCATGGTCCCAATAAGCTCCTTTTACCAAACGAATACTAAAATGCGTTCCTCGTTCTTGAGAAAAACGAACCAAATCTTTGATGTCTGCTAAAGAGTCTCGCAGGTAAGCTTGAATCACCACGCCAAAATGCGGATAGTTCTTAAGCTCAGGTTCCATCATCAACTCTTTGAACACCTCAAGAGTTAAATGTTTTACCGCATATTGTTCCATGTCCAAATTGATAAAAATATTTTTGTTCATGGCAGAAACAAGAATCGGTCGTAATCTATCTTTGAGGTGAGTTTTTGTTACATCCCAGGCTTTGTCGTTAATTTGTGAATACAAAGCCGTCAATTTCACACTGACATTCACTTTTGGAATGGCGCCCTCATGATCGCGATCAATTTGTTCGATCTCGTCCCAATTTTTAGCATCTTTTCCAAGCCATTCAATCAGCTCAAGATATTTGCTTTGGTATTCAAGCGCTTCTTTTTCGCTCAAGGTGGCTTCACCTAAAATATCCACAGTAAAACAGATTTTGTTTTTACGAGCTTTTTTCAAAACAGGCAGAGCTTCTTCTGGGTTTTCGCCAACGATAAACATTTTTGCCATCTGAGTGACATTTTTGCGAATGGCTCCGGCCATTAATGCAGGGGCAAGGCTTCCCAGTCCCAGGCCAACGTTGAATACGGAAGGTAATTCTTCGCCACTTTCGCTAAAATATTCTTTCAAGTGTTTGGCAACATCGCTGCCTGAATTCAAAGAGGGGAGCACATCGACAAAGCGGAACATTTGCGTTTTGAAATGTTCGTTTTTCATCGACCAGTCCATGATGGATCCGTACCAAAAATCTTTGCTAAACAAAGAAACTTTGGATTGGCTTTCGATTCGTTTTAAGATCTCGTCGCCTTTTTTTTGAATTTGCATTTGCATAGAATTATCCGCGCCAACTTGAGCTGAAAAGTTTTGTGTATTCATAGGGCGCTGTTTTCTCGCGGAAGGGCCCTAAGATCAACTTATTCTTGCGTGGTTTTTTGCGGTGGCTCAGGTTTTTTGACGGATTTTTTCACTGTCCAAATATGGGTGATATGGCCTTCGATTTCAGCTTTGACGCGATCTCCCGGCAAAATTGGACCAACACCTTGTGGTGTGCCAGTTAAAATCAAATCTCCTGGGCAGCAGGGAAAATGTTCTTGGATATAATCCAATAAAACCTGTGGTTGAAAAATCATTTCACTGGTTCGGCCCTCTTGGCGGAGTTCGTCATTAACCCATAAGCGAATACGAACATCGGCAATTTCATTCAGATTTTTGAGAGTGAAAAAAGCAGAAACAGCGCAGGCATCGTGAAAAGATTTTGCCAAAGTCCAAGGTTGCCCTTTTTGTTTGGCTGCATTCTGAATTTTTCTCTCGGTCAAATCCAGCGCGACAGCCCCCTCAAGTACGCGCAAGGTTGAGCTCAGTTTTAAAGCCAACTCAACCTCGTGATGAACCTCTTCGGTCCAATGTGGCAACCAAATTTCTGTCGAATTGACAGTGGCAGAGCTGCCAGCTTTTAAAAAAATCAAAGGTGTCGTTGGTACTTCGTTGCCAAGTTCTTTAGCATGTTCTGCATAGTTGCGGCCGACGGCCCAGATATTTCTTATGACCATGGAGAACCTCGCATTTTTTTAAATTGCCACAATCCATCGTGAATTTCGAACTCAATATGCTGAGCGGGGCTCCACGATAAGAAACGGGGCTGGTTGAGATTGGTATCGCAATGCAACTTGGGCAGAGCTTCTTCGATCCAATCAAAATGAGTGACAAGAAATAATACGCCGGATTGTTTTTCGTATGTATGCAGAGCTTTGTTGATTCGTTTTTGGAAAATTTCGATCGATTCTCCAGAGTGTCTTTCGTCTAACAGTGGGTCTATTTGCAGATCAAGACTGTAGAAATTGGCAATCGGCTGCAGAGTTTGTTGAGTGCGAATTTTAGGTGAGCTAATTATTTTACTTGGACGTGGCAATTCGTCTTTTTCAATGTCCTGCAACAGAGAGAGAGCTTGTTTGTGCCCTCTATCGCTCAGAGTCGGATTCCCGCCAGGATTGTTTTGTTTTTCAGCATGTCGAAACAGCACGATAATCATTGGTTGATTCTAACGAATGCCTGCTCAGACGGCGAGCAAAAAATGGTTGAAATGTTATTTTTAGAGATGACTTCCAAGTCTAGGTATTAAAATATATAAAGTTAAAAAAAACTCCTAAGTATTTAGTCTGAAAGCACGAGAGAGAATAATGAAAAAGAAAGTTCGACGATTTGTAACCAATGATTTTACTGTTCGCGTAGCCGCAGTCGATGCCACAGAGGTTGTGACTGAGATGCAAAATATTTTGCAAAGCTATCCGCTGGCAACAATCGGTGTCGGGCGAGTGATGGTTGGTGCTTTGTTGATGGCCAGTCAGCTGAAAGACAAACAAGAAGTCGGTATTTTACTCAAGGGCAATGGCCCATTGGGAAGTCTTTATGCGCAAGCAAGTTTTGAAGGCAAGGTGAGGGGGTATTGTCCATACCCACAATATTTAGCGCCACAACAAGAGGATGCTTTGAGTTTGCATAAAGCCTTGGGTTTTGGTCATTTGACAGTGACCAGGCAGCAGCCATTTCAAAAACAGCCATTTCATGGAACTGTTGAAATGACAACGGGTGAGGTCGGTGACGATCTAGCACACTATTTACATCAGTCGCATCAGATTCGTTCTTTAGTTTCTTTAGGTGTTTATGTTGATGCTTATGGCAAGGTCCAAGCCGCTGGAGGAATTTTACTTGAAGTTATGCCTGGTGTTGAAGACGAGATTGTCGATAAAATTCAAAAAAATGCCGATGAAAATAAAAACAATATTTCTCAAATGATATTGCAAGGTGTGCCTCTGGAAGACTTGGTTTCAATGTATTTAAAAGGTTTGTCATTCACCGAAATTCCTCACGACTATGATGTCAAATATGAATGTCCTTGCACCAAAGAGCGAGTGAGCAGGGCATTGACGTTGCTTGGCGCTGATGATTTGCAAGATATGATTGAGAAAAAAGAACCTGCTGAGGTCATTTGCCAAATGTGTGGCCGAAAATACGAACTAGTAACTGATGAATTGCAAGTTTTGAAAGAAGAACTGCATCGCAATTCTTTACATTAGGCGATAGGTTGTTTAGGTTTTATTTTGACATGGAGTATAAATAAATTATGTTGATACATTGGAATGTCAGTCCTGAAATTTTTGAATATGGCCCTTTGCGAATTCGTTGGTATGGGTTGATGTTTCTGATCGGCTTTTCGCTCGGTTTTCAAGTGATGAAAAAGGTCTGTCAATGGGAAGGTAAACCGATTGAGAAGCTAGATTCGCTTTTGGTGCATTTGGTTCTCGGAACCACTATTGGCGCACGTCTTGGGCATTGCTTGTTTTACGATTTTGATTATTACATGTCGCACCCCATTGATATTTTTAAAATATGGGAGGGCGGATTGGCCAGCCATGGCGGGGTGATGGGCGTCATATTCGCTTTGTGGTTGTTTGTAAGAAAAAATCCAGAATTCAACTGGATGTGGTCGGCCGATAGATTGTCCGTGTTGACTGTGATGACGGGGATTTTTATTCGTCTTGGCAATTTAATGAATTCTGAAATATTAGGTCGTCCAACGGATGGTACTTGGGGCGTGATTTTTGAGAGAGTGGATCAAATTCCGCGTCACCCAGCACAGCTTTATGAGAGTGTTTGTTACTTGCTGATCACTATTTTGACAGCTAACATTTACTTACGGAAAAAAGCGGAGACGCCTTCTGGGCTTCTGTTTGGTGTTGTTATAGCTTTGGTTTTTAGTTGCCGATTTGTGATTGAATGGTTTAAAGAGAACCAGAGCGACTTTGAGCGTGATATGGTGATCAACATGGGGCAATTGCTCAGTCTGCCATTTGTTTTGGTAGGGGGATTCTGTATTTTACAAGCTCTACGTCGAGACAAAAAGTAACAATGTCGAGGCAAAAAAAGTAGCTTAAGGTAAACTTAATTTTACACTTTGCGTGAAGACGCTCATAACTAGATGATATGAATGAAATACAGCTTAAAGTTTTAATCGTTGAAGATGAAGCCGAGATCCGCGAGTTCTTGCTGCAGCAGTTTTTAGACTGTGGTGTGCAAGCATGGGCTTTGGATAGTGGCGAAAAAATTTTCGAAGCCTTGGAACAGTATAGCCCCGACGTTATTTTATTAGATCAGATGATGCCTGGTAAATCAGGAAACCAAGTGATTCAAGATTTGCGAAGCAACACAAAATATTGTGAAATCCCAATAATGATGGTGACTGGTCTTGATGGTGAATTGGACAAAGTCAAAGCTCTTGAGCTAGGTGCTGATGACTATGTGACGAAGCCTTTTTCAACTCGTGAGTTGGTGGTGCGTGCACAAGCACTTTTTCGTCGGTCAAAATTATCACATAAATCACAACAAAAAAATATTGTCGCGGGAGATTTGACTGTCGATTTCTCCTCTCACAAGGTGTTTCTTCGTCAGCAAGAGATCGGTTTGACTTTGACTGAGTTTAAAATTCTTTGTGAATTGCTCAGACAAAGTGGTCGGGTTTTGACTCGTGATCGTTTGCGCGAGAAAGCCTTGGGTAATTTAAATGTCACTGATCGTACCATTGATGTGCATATGGCTTCTTTACGTAAAAAGTTAGAGGGCATGAGTGAAAATATCGAAACCGTTCGTGGTGTTGGTTATCGTTTAGCTTCTCGCAACTCATAAGAAAATCTTATAGTAAAACAAAGCACCCTTTTTCGCGCGAAGCGGAAGAGAGGAGTTTTTTATTCTCCCCTTCCGGCAAGGCAGGATGGGTAGGTGGGCAATGTTGGCTCTTGGTGTGGATTCCGCGATTGCGGTAGAGCCAGAACGCTTAATTACTTGTATCAAATTGCAACAGTCTTGCCAAAGTCCAGGTGGTCGATTTGACACCAGCTCAAATGATGATTTTACGTCTCGTAATAACGAAAGTGCGCCTTTGCTTGTCAACGGCTTAAACACTCCCGGGCAGATTAAATAATTAATAAATTACAAATAGTTAAGCGGTAAATTTCAAAATTTATCTGAGTCTTTTTTCGCATTTGTACAAGTTTTGTCATGGATCTTGTTTTGTGAATTACTGAGATGGAGAGTTTTACTGGTGACTCTTTGCTCTTTGTTAATCCAGTTATTTCGTACTGTTATAAACAAAATTTGGGTTTCTACCGATGGGCAAGAGACAGATCTATAGTTTGGTCTGTGATTTGTACTGGATTCATTTGAGGTGTAAATGAACTGGAAGTGGAAACGTAAGCCACTATATATAATATTGCTGCCATTGACTGTGGTGCTGGGGTTGTTTTTGACCTTTATGGCCTGCGGTCCAAAGCATAAGGATGAGCCAGATTGTGGTTTCGTTCAGAACGTATATGGCGAGCGTATTTCGTGGAAAACCACGGAGCCAATTACTTTTTATGTCCATGAGTCTTTTCCTGAAGAGATGCGTCCTGCTCTTGAAGCTGCCTTCAAAGTTTGGGAAAAATCTATGAATAGAGTTGTTTTTAAAATCGCACAATACGGTTACAGCGGGCCTCTGCAGCCTCGACAAGATGGAGTGAATGTAATCTATTGGATGGATAATTGGGAGAAAGAGAAGGCTTCTGAGCAGGCTAGAACCTCAGTTTTTTGGGTCGGCAGTTTAATCAAAGAAGCTGACATTCGCTTGAATGCAAAAAACTTTTCGTTTTATGTTGAGCAGCCCAATCAGGACAAAGACGTGCATTTAGAAAGCCTTTTCGTTCATGAGTTAGGGCATGTTCTTGGTTTAAAACACAAGGACGACAAGCCAAGCGTTATGGCCACGTATTTATCGAGCGAAACTGTACGGAATAAGCTCACAGACAACGATCGCCAGGATGTTTCCTGCGAGTATTAACTAGTGTTCCTATTCTAATTGTCAGGTTTTTTGACGTTGTTGCTGTGTATTTTGGGAAAAAAATTTATGTAAGAGAATTTAAGTTGTGATTTGTTTACCTTGGGACCTAGACTTTTAGCTGGCGCATTGAGCGTAACTTTGAAGGAGAACTGACAATGAAAGACACACAAGCAAATAGTAATGCGGCGAGTGGCCTGACCGTTGATGGTTCTTTGTCTTCACCGAGTTTCACAACAATGACCCATGTTGAGTCTCAACAGGTTAATGAGTTTCAATATATTTCGTCTATCGTGTATCGCGAACTTGATGCGTGTCCTGTGTCTGAACAGGAAGTCATCGAGCAGCTGCACGTTAATTTAAATCATCTAGAGGATCTTCGTTCTCGCATGCAGTTTATGATGCGCGAAGTCCGTTATCTCATCAAAGCATAGGACACACTCTAGATTTTTTTGGCACGGTTTACGCTATGTAAATAGTTATGAACTGGAGGCCCAATGCCGTCTCAAAAAAAGACAACTATAATCATTTTATCAGCTCTCTGTAGTCTGATGATCATGTCTTGTTCGCGCAAGGAAAACGTTGAGCAAATATCGTCTGTCAGTGGCGAGAATTTTGACACCTACTTTGCTGATGAAGAGCCTTCGCAGGAAAAACAAAACGATAGATTGCGCAATGAAATTGGTCGGTTGTTTTTTGTTGAACATGCTGGGGCGGAGGTTAATGAAACGATGAGGCTTGCATTGCAGTTTCATCCCCCGGCTGGCTTGCTGTTGATGCCACCATTGGACACTGAAAATCGTCAGATTCAAGATATGGTGAGAGCGTATTCAACTGTAGTTATGAACGCACACCGTAAGCCAGTGTTGATTTCAGCTGACACAGAACGTGGTGTGTTTAAGGGAATGACTTATTTAGCACAACCAAGATGGCTTGGTAAAATTGCGTCCAAGCAAGGTTATGAAATTTGTCATTTGCACGCGCAAATTATGGCCGATGAGTTGTTAGCTCTGGGGATTAATGCACCAATGTCCGTTGTTTCTGACTTGGCTCATAAAACTTTGGCTTCGCGTGGAATTTCGAATAATCCAGAGATCGTCAGTAAATGTCTGCAAGAGTTTATGCAGGTGTTTGTAGAAAGAAAAAAAATAATATTTATCACTCAGCATTTTCCTGGCGCCAGTCTGGTGCAAACAAAAATGACTAGCACGGATTCTTTTAAAAAGTATTTAGCTCCATTTGTTAGTTTGATTGATTTTGTTAAAATTCATCATGCCAATGTGCAATTAAGTTTAGTTATTAATAATGCCAAATATCCAGTGATCGATGAAAAAAATAAGGCGCCGTTTTCACAGTTGTTATTAAAAGATATGTTGCGAGACAAAATGCAATTTGTTGGTTTGGCAATCAGCGATGGTATGTGGAAAGATTCATTCGCGCAAATGAATACAGATCAGCTTTTGCCAATGTATGTGTTATCGATTTTATCAGGTATGGATGTGTTGACAATACCAGGTTCAAAATTTGCTCCGGCAGTACAATACTTTCGCCGCTTGTATGACTCGAAATTGACCGATGTCGAAAATTATCAGCTCGAGGTTACCGTTAATAAACCTGTCGATGAGATTCGTCAGAATCTAAGATTGCGAATCAACGAAATCTTAGATCGTTTGCAGCCAGTACAAAAAGCAGTAGGGCATTCATTACCGGATCATACAGAGCCGAAAAAACAAACGGCAGAGATCAATGAGCGATATCAAAAAATTTTGCAGGATAATTATTTCGTTGAAAAAAACTAACATACTGTAGAAAAACTATTTTGGTTGGGCGGCGAAGGGTCGTCAAAGATAGACCGAGTAGAACAGTTGGAAGAGTTTTTCAACTGCCTGCTAACTAACAACTGGTAAACGAAATAAAACAGAGTGCATGGCTTTCAGAATCTCGGGATCATATCTGCCAGCTAATTTTTCTTTCATCATGGTTACAGCTTCAAATGGTTTCATTGGTACATTGTAAGATCTTTGGGTGGTCATAGCATCATAGGTGTCAGCGATAGCAACAATGCGTGCAAAGGGGTGAATCTCATCTCGCGATAATTGCTGAGGGTAGCCGTTCCCGCTCCATGATTCATGATGTTCGTAACAAGCGGCTTTGATGGCGTCAGAGATGTTGGGGAATTGAGATAGAATAGTTAATCCATATTGTGGATGTTTTTGCATCTGTTGCCATTCAACATCACTTAGACTGCCTTTTTTGCATAAAATATCCAAGTGGACGTGTCTTTTGCCAATATCATGAAGCAAGGCAGCCATGCCTAATTCTTCAAGCTCAGCTTTAGAATATTGCAAAGCTTCGCCCAATCCTAGAGAGTAAATGCTCACATCCAATGAGTGATTGTAGGTGTAAAAATCATGACCTGATAATGAAATCAGATGAGACATTGCCTCAGGTTCTGCCTGCATGAATTGCACAAAATCTTCAATGACGGGACGTGAGGCCTCTAGGGCTTTGCTGACATCTGGATCTTCATACAACTCTTCGATCAGGGTCATTGAGGATTCGCGTAAAACGATCGCTTTTTCACGCACAGCGAGATCCGGCGAAATCATTTGTTCATGAACATAAGTTTTATAAGCCTTGCGATCCTCTTCTTTGACCATGAAATGTTGGCCAGAGTCCTTGGTGTTCAGGGATTGAATTTTTTCAAGAGAGAGGCAATCTCCGGCTTTAAGATACAGAATATTTTGTTGATTGATTCGAACATACAAATCAAAAGTAGTAGGCTTTTCTGGGGTCAGTGTTTTGACCCTAACTTTAAAAAAACTGTCGTTGCTCATGGTTATAGTTTGCCATTAAAAACTTCTTCTGTCTGAATCAAACATTATGAAGATCAATCTTGAGACAAACGTCCAGTACCTAAAAGGGGTGGGGCCCCGTTTAGGTGAGCTCTTAGCAAAAAGAGGCATATATTCAGTGCGTGATTTGCTTGAATATTATCCACGTGCATTTGAAGATCGCCGAGCTGTTCGTCAGATTATAAACTTACGTCCTGACGAAGTGGTCAGTATGCGCGCACAGGTCGTTCGTGTGTCGATGATACCTATGGGGCGAACTCAAAGAAAAATGTATGATGTTTTGCTTAAGGATACCTCGGGGCAAATTCACTGCAAATATTTTCGCGTTCCCTATCGCGGTTACTTTGAAAGATTCACTCCTTATAAAGAGGTCAGGGTTACTGGTAAAGTTGTGAATTACCATGGGCGCATCGAGTTTCATCATCCCGATATTCGAGATATAGAAACTGATGATGAAATTCAAGATGATTTGATCCCAATTTACACGGAGATAGAAAATTTAACCTCAGTGAAAATGATGCGTTTGATTCGCCAGTCGATGGAGCAATTAACAACCACAGATACTGGTCAGAAAACTTCCAGCTGGGAGAGCTCGATTGAAGAAAGATTTTCGCCTCAGATTTTGCGACAATACAATTTGATATCTCGCGCTGAAGCTATAAAACAAATGCATTTTCCGCCAACAGAATTGTCACAACAAATGAGTGAGATGAAATCTCCGGCTCATCGACGAATTATTTTTGAAGAATTTTTTTGGCTTGAGTTGTACCTAGCGGCTAAAAAATCTGGACTGAAAAAAGAAAAAGGTTTGCCGCTTAAGAATTTTGCTGACGACAATGAGGACGGTTTGAATGCAAAGCTTTTAAAGTCCCTACCATTTTCAATGACAGGTGCGCAGCTGAGAGCCTTTGCAGAAATTAAAAAAGATTTGCAGCAAGAGTATCCAATGAATCGTTTGGTGCAAGGCGATGTTGGTTGTGGAAAAACTTTGGTGGCCTTTTTGTCAGCGTTGTTTGTTTGTGAAAATCATTTTCAGAGTTGCATGATGGTGCCGACCGAAATATTGGCGGAACAGCATTTTAATCAAGCAAAGCGTTTGCTAGAGCCTTTGGGGGTTCGTGTCGCATTACTCACTGGCAAGACCAAGGCTTCGGAAAAAAAAGAAATATGTCAGCGTTTGGCGGATGGTGAGATTGATTTATTGGTAGGTACGCATGCCTTGATCGAAGACCCAGTTCAATTTGAACAGTTAGCTCTGGTTATTATCGATGAGCAGCATCGATTTGGAGTCGAGCAGCGTGGGAAACTAAAAAATAAGGGCGGGGCTCCGCACTTTTTAGTGATGACAGCGACACCCATTCCGCGAACATTGGCGATGACAGTTTATGGCGATCTTGACGTGTCGGTGATAGATGAAATGCCACCAGGGCGGAGTCCCATTCAAACGCGAGCTATTTTTGAAAACAAAAGACCAGAAGCTCTTCAGTTTATGTGTGATCAAATCAAAAAAGGCAGGCAAGCCTATGTTGTTTATCCATTAGTTGAAGAGAGCGAAAAAATGGATTTAAAAAATGCGGTTGAAGAATGTGAAAAATTAAAACATCAATTCCCACAACTGCGCGTAGGTTTGATGCATGGAAAAATGAAATCATCAGAAAAAGAAGAGGTCATGAATTCCTTTCGTCGAGCAGAGCTTGATGTTTTAGTCAGCACCACCGTGATCGAGGTTGGTGTCGACGTACCAAATGCAAATTTGATGATTATTGAACATGCTGAGCGTTTTGGTTTGTCACAGCTGCATCAATTGCGTGGGCGCGTTGGGCGCGGCGTACATAAAAGTTTTTGTGTTCTAATTCAAGGGCGAGCTGTGTCAGAAGAGGGGCGGGCTCGAAGCCAAATGATGGAGCAAACATCTGATGGTTTTAAAATTGCTGAGTTCGATCTTGAGATGCGAGGACCTGGAGAGTTTCTAGGAACAAGGCAATCCGGTCTTCCTGGTTTTCAGATGGCTAACATTGTGCGAGACATTTTGACTCTGCAAGACGCAAGACTGGCGGCCTTTGATATTTTGAACAAAGACCCAGAATTAAAGATGCCAGAGCATCGGAAGTTGCGTGAGGAGCTATTAAAAGCCCATGGAGCAGTTTCTTTGGCAGATATTGCATGACGCATCTACACTTAAGAGATTTGAATATCACTCTTCGAAATATTTTACGCAAAAAGTCTTTCATAAATTATTAAAAATATGTTCAGATCAGCGCACTTTAAAAGTTAGAACTCATAGGAGGAGGGGATTATGGGTAAAAACGTTTCTTTCAGGTCATTGCTGGCACTGTCGGTAATTACTGTTTCTTCGTTCGCAACAATAGTTCAAGCAGGGACTGTTTTGCGTTTTAACAATGGTGTAGTTAACACTCAAAAAGCAATGCAAAACAATGCTAGATTCCTGAGTGCTGTTTCTGAATCAGAAGCTAGAGACTTTGTGATGCAGTTTGAAAAGTCTATCACTGAAGCTGATAAAAAAGTTTTAGCACAAGCCGGTATTCGAGTTTTTCGTTATGTTCCAGATGATGCTTTAATCATCAGAGCAAATGCCTCTCAGTTAGCAAAAGTGTCTTCTCTTTTGAAAATCAACGGTGTCATTGCTTACAATGGCTCATATAAAATCAGTTCACGTTTTCCAAAAATGAATGTGTTCTTTGCTAATGTACAAGTTCCGACATTGATCGCTGCATTTTCTCCAGAAGATGCCAAATATGTTTTGTCTTATATATTGGCTCATGATTCACAAGCGCAATTGTTGGATCAATCTGATCGTTATGTTGCAATCAAAATGAATTCGGCTCTAGCTGCATCGGTAATTAATTTGCGTGGTGTTGAATTCGTTCAAGGTTTAGATAAAATTGAAACTTTAGATATGAAATTAGATACTGGTGATCAGCCAGTTGAGGTAGCTGCTCCTGGCGACTACTCTGATATTAATGGATTTGAGTCAGGCACCAAGGTTATGAACTTTGATGCGATTTGGGCTCTGGGCTTTCATGGTGAAGGTCAAATTGTTGGTGAGTCAGATACAGGTCTTGATTCAGGAGATATGACTACGATTGCGCCTGACTTTGCAGGAGCGATTGTGCGCGGAGTGCCACTCGGTGTTGGTGCCAAGTCATGGTATGATACAATGGGGCATGGTACTCACGTAGCTGGTTCCGTTGCTTCTCATGGAATTTCTTCTGGTGGTAAAATCAAAGGCGGAGCTTATGCTGCCAAGTTATCTTTCCAAGGTATCTGGTCGCCGATCATAGACAATATCAGTGTGCCTTCAAAATTGAGCAAAATTTTTGATGCTGCATATGCTGATGGTGCTCGTATTCATACTAACTCTTGGGGCTCAGGCCGCAGTTTTGGTGCCTACGATTCAATGGCTCAGCAAGTAGATGATTACATGTTTAACCACCAAGACTTTTTGGTTTTATTTGCAGCGGGTAACTCTGGTGTAGATATGGATAAAGATGGTCGTATCGATCCAAATTCAATTGGTTCACCAGGCACTGCTAAAGATTGTTTAACAGTTGGTGCTTCTGAGAACTTGACTGATCATGGTGGGATTCAAAAAACTATCAGCGAGTTGAGAACGGCAAAAGATACTTGGTCTGCAGAGCCTATCTACAGTTCAAAAATGTCTGATAATATCAACGGTCTTGCGATGTTCAGCTCTCGTGGTCCTACGACTGATGGACGTATCAAGCCTGAGATCGTAGCTCCAGGAACAAATATTTTGTCTAATAGATCCCATGTCCCAGGATCTGAAGAGCTTTGGGGTGCTTACAATGCTGATTATACTTACTCTGGTGGTACGTCGATGTCGACCCCGCTGGTTGCTGGTGCAGCGGGTGTGACTCGTCAAGTGTTGATGCAAAAATATGGGTTTGCAAGTCCATCAAGTATGTTGGTTAAAGCAACATTGATGCATACAGCGACTGATATGTATCCAGGTCAATATGGTGAAGGTGCTCCAACTCAAGAGCTAAAAATTCGTAGACCAAACTCAGATGAGGGTTATGGTCGTGTGGATATGGCTAGCTTGGCGGGATTGTCGACAGCTACTCACTTTGTAGATGGTGTCGCTGTGGCTCAAGGCGAATCTCAAGATATCACGGTGAGTGTGGCGACTGGTAAATTGTTAATCAACTTGGTTTACAATGATGCTCCAGGAACTCCATCGGCTGCAGTTACTTTGGTGAACGATTTGGATCTTGTTGTAACAGGTCCGGATGGCAAGGTTTACGCTTCTCATGATAAGATCAACAATCACGAGATTTTCGAAAAATCTGATTTGCCAGCAGGAGATTACAAGGTTTCCGTTCAAGGTGTGAAAGTGCCAATGGGTTTAAGTGGCAAACAGCCGTATGCCTTGGTTTATACTTCGCTTTAATTCCAAATTTAATAGTAATATATCAAGGGCAGACTCGAAAGAGTCTGTCCTTTTTTTTTAATTCCACTGTATCACTAGTGATTGTCCTCATTTGACAGCCCTATTTGTTTCTCCGGTTGTCTGATGGCCGAAGGTTTAATTCGCGGTTTTAGGTACTGAACTATCTTAATGGTAAGTTCTAGAGGGTTCTCAGTGGTTTAGGAGATCTTTCGTCGAAATCTTTTCATGATGAGCAGCGCTAGGTCTTAAGAGTTTGATAAGTTGTGTCAAATGAGATATATAAGTCTCCGGCTCAAGTTTCGGATTTAGTTTCTTGGGGTGGCTTGAGTCAAAATGGAGGTCTGGGGTGATTGTAGAGACTAAAAAAACAGCAGATTTTAAAGTTGGCGACCACGCTGTATATCCAGGTCATGGTGTAGGTAAGGTTGTTTCCATTGAAGTCAAAGAGATCATGAATACTAAAATGGAGTTTTACTCGGTTCAAATTCTTGAAACTGGGTTGAAAATTATGGTTCCAAAAACCAGCGTGAGCCAAGTTGGTTTGCGTCCGATCATTTCCGAGCAGGAAGCTGGTCAGGTTATTTCTATTTTGAAAATCAAAGATGTTAAAATCGATACTCAGACATGGAATCGTCGATACCGTGAATACATGGAAAAAATTAAAACCGGTTCAGTATATGAAATTGCCGAAGTTTTAAGAGATTTGTTCCTACTAAAAGTAGATAAAGAATTGTCATTCGGTGAGCGTAAAATGTTGGATACGGCACGAGGCCTTTTGATGAAAGAATTGAGCCTGGCTGTTGATAAAGACAAGTTAACTCAAGAAGAAGAAGTCCGCCAAATTTTCGGTTTATTATAAATTTTAATTTAAAAATTTTCATAAAAAAGGCTCGCTAAATGCGGGCCTTTTTTATTTCCCCACTTCGTGCAAAGCTCTCCCAAAGCAGAAAAAGAAAGCCCCCTCCCCTTTAAAAACCGAGTTTCGCAGACCAGGAAATTAAAAGGAAGGGAGTTCTGTTTTTTACGATACGGCCATCCTGGCCTCGCCGCCCATAAATACACCATCGTGGTGAGGCGGAGATCATAAAAAATAGAACTCCCTTCCTTTTAATTTCTGCCGTCGAGTATGTTTGAGCGTTTTTAAAGGGGAGGGGGCTTTCTTTTTCTGCTTTGGGGAGTGAAGGTCGGTGTCATGTGGCGAAAACCATTCCACTTGTCTCTATAATTCGATACATTGGTGGCTTTGAGAGTTTTATCGGAGGCTGTCATGTCATTTTCTCAAGTTCGTGTTCGTTTTGCTCCAAGTCCTACTGGATATCTTCATGTGGGTGGTGCGCGAACAGCATTTTATAACTATCTTTATACAAAGAAGCACTATGGACAGTTTATTTTGCGTATTGAAGATACGGATCAGGCACGTAGCACTGAAGAATCTTTGAAAATGGTGATGGAAGACCTGCAGTGGTTGGGTTTGAATTGGGACGAGGGTCCGAATGCAATAACACTTCAGGATCAAGGAGATTTTGCGCCATACAAACAAAGTCAGCGATTATCTATTTATAAAAAAGTGGCTGATGAGATTTTGCAAAAGGGTAAAGCTTATTATTGTTTTTTAACTGATGAAGAAATCGAAAAGCAACGCGAACAGTGTAAAGCATTAGGCAAACCTCCGCATGTCACCAGTCCATATGAAAATCTTCCGTTACCTGATGCTTTGAAAAAAATTGAAGCTGGAGAAAAGGCTGTCGTTCGTTTTAAAACACGTCAGTTGAAAAAAGATTATATATTTACCGATCTCATTCGTGGAGAAATTAAATTTCCTTCGGATATGGTTGGTGATTTTGTTCTTTTGCGCAGTGATGGTATGCCTGTGTATAACTTTTGTTGTGCAGTGGATGATCACATGATGCAGATTTCTCACGTGTTGCGTGCAGAAGAGCATTTATCTAATACGTTACGCCAAATGATGATTTACGAGGCGATGGCGTGGGCCTTGCCACAGTTTGGTCATTTGTCATTAGTACTTGATGAAGACAGACAAAAATTATCTAAACGTAAAGGCGCAACCAGTTGTCATGAATTCAAAATGGAAGGCTATTTGCCAGAAGCTTTATTGAATTTTGTAGCCTTACTGGGTTGGTCGCATGCTTCTGGAAAAGAGATTTTAACACTTGAAGAAATGATCAGTGGTTTTGATCTGTCACGAGTCAATCCCGCGGGAGCTATTTTTGATGCCGTGAAATTGAAATGGATGAATGCGCAGCATTTACGAAGCTTGCCTGAGGCTCAGTTGTGGAAATTGTTATTACCATTCTTTGATAAGGCGGGCTTGCAGTTACCACAGGATCCAGCTTGGCAAGAGAAGAGCTTGAAGCTTTTTAAATCTTCAATGGAAACTTTGGTAGATGCTATTGAGCTTTATCGTCCTCTTTCTCAAGGTGCTTTTGCAATTCATGAGGAAGGTAAAGAAGTATTTGCTTGGCCATCTTCTGTTGCCGTGTGGAGTGCGTGGAAAGAGTTAATCTCGCAAGAGGCTTCTGAGTTTTTGAGTGAAGAAAGATTTTTGCAAATTCAAGACTTGGTTAAAGAAAAAGCCAATGCTAAAGGTAAATTCTTATTTATGCCAATTCGAGTGGCTGTTATTGGTAAACCTCACGGTTCAGAGTTGAAAACATTAGTTCCGTTGTTAAATAAAAATGATTTACTGGCTCGTGTTGATCAATGTTTATCTGCCTTGCCTGCCCAGGTTACTGTTTAAAGAGGTCATGAAATGAATACTGCCATGGAAAACAAACTGTCGATCTACAATACTTTGAGCAAAAAAAAAGAGTTGTTTGAAACAATTGAGCCCAATCATGTGAAAATGTATTGTTGCGGCCCAACTGTTTATGGTTTGTTGCATGTCGGGAATTTTCGTGGAGCCATTTTTTATAATCTTGTTCGTAATTGGTTAGAGCAATTGGGATACAAGGTGATCTTTGTTTATAATTATACCGATGTCGACGATAAAATAATCAAACGTGCGACTGAAGAAGGCAAGACACCCACTGAAATTTCAGAAAAATACATAGCAGAGTTTGAAAAAGATTTTAACCGATTAAAATTGCGTAAACATGATAGCAATCCGCGGGTGACGGAGCACATGGATTCGATAAAATCTTTGATTGGGGATTTGATAGCCAAGGACAAAGCTTATCCTGCGCAAGGGGATGTTTTATATTCTATTAAAAAATTTAGCGAGTACGGAAAGCTTTCGCACCGAGACCCAGAACAGTTGCGTGTTGGAGTGCGTGTCGGTTTGCAAGTAGATGTAGATGAAAAGAAAAATGATCCATTGGATTTTGCCTTGTGGAAATCAGCAAAGCCAGGTGAACCATTTTGGTCTTCGCCTTGGGGAAATGGTCGGCCGGGATGGCACATAGAATGTTCAGCAATGGTGAAAAGTATTTTGGGCGAGCAAATTGACATTCATGGTGGTGGTATTGATTTGGTATTTCCACACCATGAAAATGAAATCGCTCAGAGCGAAGGTTGCTCTGGTAAGTCATATGTTCGCTACTGGATGCATAATAATATGATCAATTTTGGTGGCGCAAAAATGAGTAAGTCGTTAGGTAATATCATGGCTGCTCGTGACTTTATGGATGAACAAAGTCCTGAAATTTACAAATACATGATGTTATCTGTTCACTATCGTTCTGTTCTGGATTTTTCTGATTCGGCAATTGAAATGGCCAATCACAGTTTGTCGCGGATTTATTCTGCATTGGCTGTGTCAGAGAGATATTTATCTGCATTGACATTGGAAGAGAAAAATAAAATTCAAGTTGATACAGTTATGCAGAAAAATTGGGAGCAAATATGGTTGCAAATCACAGAAGCTCTCAATGATGATTTTAATACACCAGAAGCTTTTGCTCGGATTTTTGAGTGGGTGCGTTTGTTTAATACTCAAGTCAAGCGTGGGCTTAAAGTCAATCCTGCTATTCTTGGTAAATGTTTAGTGTTCTCACAGGGGATTAAACAATTTGGTAGCCTGATGTCTTTGTTTCAAGAAGATGCTGTACAGTTTCTTATGACTCTGGATGATGCGTGGCTAAATAAAAAAGGATTGTTAAGATCAGACATTGATCAGTTGGTTGCAGCTCGAGCTCTTGTTCGTGCTGAAAAAGATTTTAAAAAATCAGATGAGCTTAGAGATCAGTTGTTACAGATGGGCATCGCAGTGAGTGATACACCTCAAGGTAGTGAGTGGGAAGTTGCTAAAAATTAATGAGGATTTTTTATCGAACAGTCAAAAGGTCATAAAAAATTTAAATTAGTCACCGAATATAAACCATCGGGAGATCAGCCCAAAGCGATTGCGGAGCTTGTTTCACATTTTAAAAGTAAAAGTAATAGTGAGTTTAAAAGTGAAGGTGATCTTAAATTAAATCATCAAACACTGCTGGGTGTGACCGGTTCTGGTAAAACCTTTACCATGGCTCACGTCATTGAACAGTTGAATCAGCCAGCCTTGGTGCTGGCACCTAATAAAACATTAGCAGCGCAGTTATACAGTGAGTTTAAAGAATTGTTTCCGCATAATGTTGTTGAGTATTTTGTCTCTTATTACGATTATTATCAGCCAGAAGCGTATATTCCGTCGACGAATACCTATATTGAAAAAGATTCTGCTATCAATGAACAAATCGATCGAATGCGACATTCAGCCACACGTTCATTATTTGATCGTCGAGATGTAATTATCGTAAGTAGTGTTTCTTGTATTTACGGTCTTGGCAGTCCAGAGGCCTATCTGGGAATGATGATTCATATAGAATCCAATACGGAAATGAACAGAGATCATTTTTTACGTGAGTTGATTCGCATTCGATATCAGCGAAACAATGTTGATTTTCATCGTGGAATGATTCGTGTGCGTGGTGATATTGTTGAAATATTTCCTCCATATGAAGAGCAACGAGTGATTCGTATCGAGTTTTTTGGAAATTTTATTGAGAAAATTTCTTGGGTGGATCCTTTGACTGGTGAGGTCTTTGAGGAAATTGATCAAATCGGAATTTTTCCAGGTTCGCATTACGTCACTGGTGATGATAATATAAAAAGAGCGATTGTGATGATTCGAGATGAGTTGCGTGAACGTCTGCAAGAGTTGCAGAAACAAATCAAACTTGTTGAAGCTCAACGTTTAGAGCAAAGAACTTTGTATGACATAGAGATGATGGAACAGATGGGGTTCTGTCAGGGTATAGAAAATTACTCGCGTTTGATGACTGGGCGAGCTCCTGGGCAGGCGCCACCAACCTTGTTGGAATATTTTCCAGAAAATTTTATTACTTTTATTGATGAGTCACACGTTACAGTTCCGCAGATTGGTGGGATGTATCGTGGTGATAGGCAACGAAAAATGACTTTGGTAGAACATGGTTTTCGTTTGCCATCGGCATTAGATAATAGGCCATTAAACTTTCAAGAGTTTGAAACATTCATGGATAAGGTTGTTTATGTTTCGGCAACACCTGGCGATTATGAATTGAAAAAATCTGAGGGCATGATTGTAGAACAGATTATTCGACCAACAGGATTGATTGATCCCATCGTCGAAGTGCGTCCGGTAAAACATCAGGTCGATGATTTATTAAAAGAAATTAAAATTCGTGTGGCAAAAAAAGAACGTGTCTTGGTGACGACTCTGACCAAACGAAGTGCCGAGGATTTGACAGAGTATTATGAGTCTCTTGGTATCAAAGTAAAATATTTGCACAGTGAAATACATACCGTAGAGCGTGTTGAAATTTTACGTGATTTACGACTGGGTGTTTTTGATGTTTTAGTCGGGATCAATCTTTTGAGAGAGGGACTGGATATTCCGGAAGTCTCACTGGTTGCTATTACAGATGCGGATAAAGAAGGTTTTTTGCGTTCGACCAGGTCTTTGATTCAAACCATTGGTAGAGCAGCGAGAAATTTAAATGGTTTTGTGATTCTGTATGCAGATCGAATCACGGATTCAATGAGAAAGGCGATGTCTGAAACCGAAAGGCGTCGTGAAATACAGGACAAATATAATAAAGACAATAACATCACGCCAGCTTCGGTTAAAAAGAAAATTTTGGCTGGATTGGATTCATTGTTTGATGGACATCCGTCGGTTAAAATTACTGGGCAGAATAGTAAAGAACAAAATATTTTTGATAAATACGCTCATAAACCAAATGAGTTGGGTAAAGAAATTTTAAAATTGCGTGAAAAAATGAAAAAAGCTTCTGCTCAATTGGAATTTGAAGAGGCCGCTAAAATCCGTGATGAAATGAAACGTTTGGAAATTTTAGAATTAAATATTCGCAGTGGCTCAATATCTGAAAACAGTGGCGAATCCTAAGTATGTTTGATCAAGTCAGCCGTTTTGATTTACTGAAAGAAAAAATAAAGGATTTTCCAACATCACCTGGCGTTTATTTGATGAAAAGCCAAGTTGATAAAATTATTTATGTTGGCAAAGCTAAAAGCTTACGAAACCGAGTTCGTAGTTATTTTTCAGACAGTCCAGATCAGTCGCCAAAAACTAAAATATTAGTTCGTAGTATTTTTGAAGTTGAATATATTATTACCAAAACTGAAGTCGAAGCTTTTTTGCTGGAAGCCTCGCTCATTAAAAAACATCGTCCAAAATACAATATTCGCCTCAAGGATGATAAATCATATCCTTATATTAAACTGTCATGGTCTGATGATTACCCAAGGCTTTATCTAAGTCGCAAGGTCAAAAAAGATGGTGGTATTTATTTTGGTCCATATACAAGTGGCTCTGCGGTGCATGGAACGATTCGGTTTCTCAATCGAACTTTTTTAATTCGTGATTGTACAGATGCGGTGATGCGATCGCGAAAACGCCCATGCATGACGTATCAAATTGGTCGTTGTTCAGCACCTTGTGTTCAGTTGATTTCTAAAGACGATTACAGAGAAGATATCAGTGAAGCCAAAGCATTTTTAAAAGGCCAAGATAAAAAAGTATTAAAACAGATGAAAATTCGAATGATGGCAGCTGCTGATGAGGAAAAATTTGAGGTGGCAGCACGTTTACGTGATTCTATCGAAGCCATGAAGTCTGTTTTGGAAAAACAGGCTGTGATCAACGATTCTAAAGAAATGGATCAAGATGCCGTTAGTTTTTTTGGTGATGCTCGGGGTTGCTTGATCGAAACTTTGCATATTCGTCAGGGGCGAGTGATCGGCACTCGCTCTCAGTTTTTTCCTCTTTTAGATCCAATGGATCCGCAAGAAGATCCTCGGGATTGGTTGGTTTCATTTTTGAATCAGTATTATGAAGACAATATCGTGCCACAAGAAATTCTTTTGCCAGTGGATATTGGAAATGATTTGTCGAAATTATTTGCGGCTGTTTTAAAAGAACGTTCGGGGCTGGATGTTGCGATCAAAATGGCAACTTCCAACCAAGGTCATGCATTGATAGATATGGCATATGAAAATGCGAAAGCTCATTTTTTAAAACATGTGACCAAGTCTGAAGAAAAAAAACGCGGACTGGAAGAAATTCGTGATCGTTTGGGGTTGGAAAAAACTCCTGAGCGTATTGAATGTTTTGATATCTCTCATTTTCAAGGATCGCAGACAGTTGCTAGCCAAGTTGTTTTTGAAGATGGCGTACCAAGTAAAGACAATTACCGACGTTATAAATTGCAGTCAGTGACAGTGCCTAATGATTACGAATCCATGAAAGAAGTTTTGTCTCGTCGATTCGCGCACACTGAATATGAATTGCCAGACTTGATTGTGATCGATGGCGGAAAAGGGCAATTGCAGGTGGCAATAAAGGTTTTACAGGAAGTGAATTTGCCAAAAATTCCAGTCGTAGGTTTAGCAAAAGCTCGCACTCTGGGCGAGTTTTCTGATTCAGAAATTGTCTCGTCAGAAGAAAGATTTTATCTGCCAGGCCGGCAGAATCCTGTCGTATTTAAACCCAATTCAGAAGCTCATCATATCCTGACAGGGATTCGTGACGAGGCTCATCGATTCGCGATCAGCTATCACCGCAAGTTGCGTGAAAATAGCAGCTTAGAGTCCGAACTAGATTGTGTTGTTGGATTGGGAGAGAAACGTAAAAAAGAATTACTAAAGAGTTTTCCGAGTGTCGAGGCCATTCGACTTGCAGATATTGAGCAAATCATTAGGTTAGATGGATTTAATCGAGTGTTGGCTGAGAGAATCTTGTTGCAGCTGGCTGAAAATGCCGAGGAAATTTAAAGTTGATGGCTTGGCTTACCGGATCTGATAAGTGTGCATTCTTTGAAAGGAAGTTATGATTCGTTATTTAACTGATGTTTTGGGTGTTAAACAAGTCTTGCTTCCGCAGCTTGGTGAGCTGCAATCGATTGAATCTACTCTAGAGGCTCGGCCATTAAAAATTTTATTTGTTTATTCTGAATCTTTGTCTACCGAGGCCCAAGATTTGTTTTACAAAATGATTGCGGCGATGAAGCTAGAGAAAAATCAAATTGAGTTGATGAGTTGTCGTCAGAAATCATTGATTGATTTCGAAATTGAAATTTTATCTTGTCAGGCTGTTGTATTTTTTACGGATGAATCTTTAGAATGGAAACAACTTGCGCAGAGCAAATCTGTGTTTTGTGTGCAAGCCTTTGGCCCTGAATATTTGCTAAAACATTCGCAATATAAAAAGCAAACTTGGGAGCGGCTGCAAAAGGTGATGGCTGCCATTGAGCCATTCCGTTCTTAGAGGCTAGCAAGTACTCTGACTGCGAAAAGCAAAACAGTGGCAATAGCTATTAGTTGTGGTCCTGATAAATTAACTGTGTTCATGTCACTGGTATCGGTCGATTTGAGAATTACTAAAGTGATATTTTTCTAATTTTGAAAAAAGAATTGAAAATGAGGCTTAGTACCTTCTTTGTGCGTTGAGCCATCGATCTCAATCAAGCTGATGACTTCTGTTTTTTTGCTGCTACTGACGTTGAATATGGTTACGTCTGAGGATTCAAGAATCTGATGCAGTCCACGTCCAGCTCCACCTTTGCCAACATTTAAAGAGCCAGCTTGTCCACTGTAACAACTTTTAAGATATTGCAGCACGGTGTCGCGGGAAAGCGATCCGAATGGGTCTTGAACTGAGACAGCGATCCAGTTGCCGTCACAGGCGTAACGTAAGTTAGCTGATTGCTCAGCAGTCAGTTGCACTGGGGTGGTTCGCTGCAAGTGATTGAAAATAGATTTGCCGTTATTATCTGCCGGAGCATCATAGACTGCATTCATCATCATTTCTTCTGCCACAACTTGAATTCGATCCAAAATTGCATTGCGAATGCCAAGAGATTTAAAATAAGTCAGCATTTCTTCGCGTAGTGGTTCTCGTTGTTCAGAGGATGATAAAGTTTTTTCTCGTGTTTCCGCTCCCCACGATAAATATTTTTCAATTCCAAAGTAGTCTTTGTGAATTATCTTAGTCAGAGTTGTCAGTACGCCTCGAACAGTAGAGGCTCTGTTTTCAGAATCTCTTGAGACGACATTTTGAACAAAGGGAAGAGATTGTAATAAATCAAAATTCATATCCAATGGATGCAATAAAACAATTTGGCCAGAGTATTTTTGATTTTGTTGCCAAGTTAAAAAATCGACAGAATTTTCATCGCATAAGATTACTTGGAAATCTGTTTTTCCACGCATTTCTTTTGCTTCTTCGACAGAGTTTGCTATTTGCAAATGAACGCCAGTGCCGCCAACCGTAGATTTGATAATACTTTGTTGTTTTTTGTTACTTTCGATAAGTAAAACATTTGATAATGGAATATTGCTTTCTCTGCGCATAAAGCTCATCTGGGCCGAGGTCACAGTTTCCAATTCGCGTTTTGCTTTTTCCAATTCGCGTGATGTGATCTCATACATTTTCGCTTTTTGATTGGTCTGCGTCAGTCTTTCGGTTAAAACTCCGGAATAAATTTTATAGAGAAGAAATTGAAAGCGGTCTCGTTGATTGGGGTGAACATGTTCTAAATCTTCAGCGTTGAGCGCAAAACATGACACCTCGCTGGCGGCTATCAATTCGGCACTGACCGGTTTCCCAGAGAGAGCACTCATCTCACCAAAGATTTCTCCGGATATTGAAAGCTGACTGACATTTTCGTTGTCGAAAACAACTTGGACTGTTCCTGATCTCAAAAAATATAGGTTGTTGTTAATTTGCCCGGCTGTTAAAATTTTACTGCGAGCTGGGAAAATCATTTCTTGCATCATTGTTGCGACTTGCAAAAGCAAAGACTCATCAAACGTTGCAAAAAAAGGAAACTTTTTAATTTCTTTGGCGATTTCAGCAGGGTGAAGTTTCATAACATAATCCTGACATATTTAGTCTTCAGTGGCGAGTATAGGTAAGGCTAGTCTAGTTTGTGAAATGATTTTTTTCAAGAGGCTATCACTTTCGGATTCATTTCTTTCTGATCATTCATCGCCGTTACGTTCCACCAATGTTTTAGTTCTTCTTTGCCTTTTACTTTGACTGGTTCCATCGCTGTGGCAACTAGTTCATTTTTTAGTTTGTCGTAAATATGATCGGTGACCACAATTTGTTGGCGTTTTGCAATGGACTCAGCTCTTTGAGCGGTGTTGACGGTGTCTCCGATGACTGTGTACTCCATACGGTCGGCACTACCGATGCTGCCGGCAACGACTTTGCCGGTGTTGATGCCAATGCCAACACCGATTTCTGCGTAACCTTGAGAACGCAGTTCTTGATTCCATTTTTTTACTTCTTCGATCATGCCCAAGGCTGCTTTTACAGCTTTGGTCTCAGCATCTTCGATCGGTCGAGGCACACCCCATACCACCATTATATTGTCTCCGATGAATTTATCAATCACGCCTTCATGTTGTTGTATAACTTTGACCATGCGTTCGAAAAACTGATTCAGCAATTTGACTATATCTTGTGGTTCAGATTTTTCAGATAAAGTCGTGAAGCCCCTGATGTCGGCAAATAAAACAACGGCATCGACATTTTGTCCTTCAATGCGAAGTTCTGTTTCAACTCCGTCTAAAATTCGTTGGGCGATTTGTGCGTCGACATATTTGCGAAATGTTTTTTCAATTTTTTCACGTTTACCAAGACCACTGCCCATACGATTGATGGCGTGACCAAGCTCGCCAATTTCATCTTTAGAAAAAATTTTGACCTTGGCATCAAACTGCCCCTTTTCGATCAGAGAAACTTTTTCGATAATTTCTGTTAGTGGTTGGATAAAGGCTTGAGCAATAATTTTCCCCAAATGTAGAGCTAAGAAAAATGAAACTCCCCAAAAAATCAAGTAGCTGACTAAACTATCCATGGCTCGGGCAGAAGGAAGCTGGCCAATCATAAGTGGTGAGCCAAGCGAGTTCCAATTGGAAACAACATATGAAATCAAAAATGGGAATGTTGCTGTAATGCCAATCCAACGCAATGATACAATCAATGTTTTTCGCGAGTGCAGAAAGCTGACCATCAGTGAGCCAATTGTTGCGTACAGAACCAATGAACTAAAAACAATCAATGAATATTTTAAATCGGGGTTGTCAATGGTCGGAGCAATGGTGCCTAACAAAACCAAAGTTGTAAACGAAATCAGGACTCGAGAGCCAGAGGTTAGGCTGCTCAGTTTTTTTGCCAATAAAGTTCCATTTCCGACAAAGTAAATAATTTTCCCAATGAATTTAAAAAATGGCACATAGATTTTTGAAATTAACGGGTCAAATAATAAAAATATTTGAACCACAAGAATTAAAAGCAGTGCGCCGACAGGAAGGGCTTTGCCCGTCATCCAAAAACGTAAAGCTAAAATAGGTGGAATAATAAAAATAAATAGCGGCACGCCAATTCGGAATTCTTGCCAATCACTGAAGGCTGCGGTTTTGCGATAAGCAAGAGTTAATGATAAAAACCAAATTAATGTTACCAAACCAAGGCTGATTGCCAAGGGGTAAGCCAGGGCTAAGACATAGGCGATCAAATAGATTCGTCCTGGATCAGGAGTCGTTTGTGAAATATAAGTTTTAAAAAGTCCTTCTGCTTGATCGCGTTTGCCGCTATCAAATTGTTTTGAAGCCAGCATTAACAAAGGGCGCGGGTCATTTGGTGCAATTTTGATAGCTTCTTGCAGGGCTTCGATTTGTTTTTCAGGATCGCCCAGGCGTTCATATATTTCATTAATCATTAGATAATCAGAAATACTTTTATCTTGTTTGACTTCGACCTCGCGCAAGATGGGAACAAGATCTTTAACCTGTGCCATTTCTAAAAGTTTTGGCACGATTGACAGAATGCGAGACTGTTCAAATACTTCTTTGGTTTGAGAGGCATAACGATTGATATTTTGTTCGCCTTGAGAGCACTCGGCAATGGTTTGTAAGGCTTTGATGTTTGTTGTGTCTAATGTATAAATCTGCCTAGCGAGAGGAAGGGTTGAAAGACAAGTGCCTTTTTCGTTCTCTGATTCTAGTTTTGTTTTTAAATCTAGTAAGGAAGGTTGTGGTTCCTGTTGTGCAAAAACGATGGGTGTCCAGCTAATAGAAATCAGTAATAAACTTAAAAGTAGATTGGTTTTTTTAATCGCAAATTTCATTATTTTATCCCTGTCTCTTGTTAGAGATTGATCGACACAAGTCTGCATTTTGGCAATGGACTTAGGGCTTTATTTAAATAAAAGCTGGATGTGCTAGGTTCAAAGTCTGTGACTCATGTCGTTGGGTTGTCTACAGTTTCGACAGTTGCAAGCTTGCTAACGGGGCTGAGGTGTCTCAGCGATAGACATATTTTAGTAAGCCCATGAATTTAGAGGCTTATATTGACTGACGGTTTTTGTCGCTGATTTGCTGTTTAAGCTTCGCGAAGAGTGTTTCATGTTGGGGCATGTATTTTAAAATAATGTGTAAATACAGTGTGTTGTGAGTTTCTCAAATGTTCGGCACGGGCATTGAAGTACTACTTTGTATGAGGCGAGGTTCAAACGAATCTTACCCACTACAAAGGAGCAAGTGATGAAAAACAAAATACTCAATCAAGCAAGCGGCAAAGCGGTTTCTTGGATGGTTGTAGCAACTGTGGTTGTGGCCAGTGGTATTGGCTGTTCACGCAGTGGCGGTGGTTTTTCAGCAACGGCATCGGATAGCACTCCAACGACCCCGGGGTTACCGACCACTCCTGGAACGCCTGGTATCTCTGGAATCTCTGGTTGGACGGGAGCTGTGACAGATTTGAAATTGGATTCAGTCGAGGCTCTTAGTTATTACAAGGCGACCTCTGCGGCGAACAGTCCTTCACAAGTCCAAGTTGGAATTCAGCTGAGTGACAATGGACAGAATCAATATTCTGGCAATGTGGTGGTCAGTTACGTTGATAATAATCAACAACATGTTTCAAAATTTGTAGCTTTAAATAAAACCAATCCAGGCTCAGGTTCGCATTATCCAAATTATAATCATGCTACTTACAATCAGTGGTTTACTTGGCAGGGGCAAAACGTGTTTCACGGTTTCTTTCAAGATCAATTTGGAGCGGTGATGGTGATTGTTGATGATGCTGTTGATTTAGGTGACGGTGCTGGTGCAACTTCGGTTTCAGGTGCAATCTGGTTTAAGAATTTTGCAAATGCGAAAGTCTTGCCAAACGACAATGATGTCCCATGCTGGTTTGTAACTACGGGGCCATATGACTGTCGTGCCTTTCTGGTTTCTGGAGATAAAGGTGACGGAGTAGTGAGTTCAACGTCGGCACTTTATCCGCAGCAGTCTTTGTTTGTTACTTCGCATGAGTCCAACCCTTACATCCCACAAGAAGCAGCTCGTGGCTGGAGAAGGCTTGGTACATTTTCGAATTTGAATAGAGTGGCTGCTTTTGGAAATTAATAAAAAATTAAAAAGGAGAATGTTATGAGAAATTTTAAATATACAAAAACTGTTTGGATGTCGCTGATGACTTTGTTGGTAGCGGTTGCATGTAGCAAAAAAAGCGATGGCGGCAGTTCGACAGTTGAGCCTGCACCAGTTGTGACAACACAGGCATGCAATGATCCGCAGTGTTTTTCAGGTAATTTTTCGGCATCAGGTGGTAACGTTGCCTCTAATGTACAGTTTGTTTATCCATACAATCCGCGGATTGAAGGTATTGTTAATATTTATGCGGTGAATGGAAATAACAATGTGAATAATGCCAACAACAATGCTTACGGTGGCGGAAATTTTTACGGCGGCAGTCAGTACGCTGGCAATCAAAATAATAATTCAGGAACGATTAATCCTGCGGCATATTACGGCCAAGTATCGATGCAGGGTCAGTTGAATTTATCTGGAAATTTGTGTGGAGCTCCAGCGGGAACATATAATCTACAGAGTGTGCAGCCATCAAATATGGCATCAGGAGTAATCACAAGTGGTCAGTTGGTAGCAAATGGTCCTGTGCAAATCACTTTGAATTTGTATAGTTCGATTTTGTATAGCGGATTCACTCGAATTGGATTTCAATGGCAAGTTTCAGTAAATGGAAATCCGTGTGGCGTGATTGCAACTTACTAGATCAACTCAAAAGTTCTGTACATTTTTTGTTCTGTAAATCTAAAGGCTAAATTAAGAAAGAACTTGCCAAGCGAGTAAAATTTGAGTCTGCTAGAAGCAAGATGGAAATGCTGCCTCTATGGATAGAGTTCTTCGAAGATTTGCAACAAGTACGCGGGCGTTCTCAAAATACAGTCATGGCTTATCGTCGTGATCTTGAGTTGTTTGCCGATTATCGACTGAAAGAAAAGTCGATCGCTGGTTTTTACGAGTACATGAAATTGCACAAATTGTCTGCGAGATCACAGGCAAGGGTTGTATCTTCACTTCGAACTTATTTTAAATTCTGTGAAAGTCTCGGTCACAAATCTCCTGAATTGCGTGAGCTCAAGCCGCCACGTGTAAAAGTCAATCTACCTAAAACATTAACATTGGGCGAGTTTGAAAAACTGCTTTTGGCCTCTGTTGTTGAGGATGAAGACCGTTCTCGTCGTAATCATTTAACATTGATGTTGTTATTTAGTTTAGGTTGTCGAGTCAGTGAGTTGATTGCTTTAGATCTTGAAGATTATCATGAGAGTGACCGTTGGTTGAAAATTGTGGGCAAAGCTCAAAAAGAAAGACTGGTTCCTGTTTCGGATCATCTGGCCTTGTTGCTAGCGGATTACATTCAAAAATCTAGAGAGAATTTATTAAAAGAAAATAGCTCAACCATTTTGGTTAATGATCGCGGTCATCGTCCATCGCGAGTTGATATTTGGCGTTGGCTTGCAGCTTGGTCAGAAAAAGCTGGTTTTGATGAGCCAGTGGGGCCGCATCGTTTTAGACATGGGTGCGCGACAGCATTATTAGAAAATGGAGCTGATTTGCGCAGTATTCAAGCTTTGCTTGGTCACTCCAGCATTCAAACTACGCAAATTTACACCAATGTGACCACGCAAAATATGGTCAAGGTTGTCGAGCAACATCATCCACTATCTCAAATTAAAGATTTAGAAAGCTAGCCGGCTCCTGATTTGATGAGTGAAACAACGCCTTAAATAATTTTTTGAGTTCATCATTCACCTGAAGTTATATTAAGGAGGCCATAAGTATGTTTAGTCGAAACGGATTTTTTGATTTGTATTTTGTGAAGTCCTCCTCGAATTGGCTTTTGGCCAGTCCTTCGTCGGACTTCACAAAATACAAATCAAAATCTCTCGTTTCTTGGTAAACATGCTTATGGCCTCCTTAATAAAATAAAAATCCGAGTTTCGATCGGGGATTATCAATTAGATTGCCGTAGAACTCTCCAAGGTTGTTGTAAAATTGCATATTTTTTGGCGGTGACATTCACGTGTGTGTTTGTGGTCAGGAGATATATGCAAGTCCGTTCTTTGATTTCAGATAACAATCAGTTAATCCCTGTCGAGGTAGAGTTAACACTTTGGCCAGGGTTGCCAATGATTCAGTTTCTAGGTTTGCCAGATCAGCATTTAAAAGAAAGTTCTTTACGAATAAAAAGTGCGATCAAGGCCAGCGGTTTTGATTTTCCGGTGGCACAGCAGATATTGGTGAATCTGCGTCCGAGCTATATCAAGAAAAACTCTCGGGGAGTGGAGTTGGCAGTTGCAGCAGCTTATCTTTACGCTACGGGGCAGGTTGAAATGCCATCGCCTGAAAATGAATTTTATATTTACGGTGAGCTTTCGCTTTCAGGAGATGTGCTAGAACCCGATGGTTTGGTTCATCAGTTTGAAATGCAAGATAAAATTGTTTTAACAGGTGAGAGTTCGCATTCAACAGCCGCACCCTTTACGCGTCAGGTGATTACAAAGCTTTCAGATCTGGCCCATCCACGTGAGAAAGTTAAACAGACACAGGATCTAAGTATTTGTCGGCCAGATTTTGATAAGCAAATGATGTTTTCAAGTGAACAAGCTCGTCAAATAAAAATTTTAGCAGTCGGGGAGCATTCGGCAATTTTTGCCGGAGCTGCTGGCAGTGGGAAAACTACGGTTGCGAAAAATGTCATTCATTTTCGTCGTCGTCCCAGTGAAACTGAATTTGCAGAAATTAAACGTACACAAAAAATATTTTCCGATCAGTCTTTATGGCGTCCGTTGGTAAGACCTCATCATTCAATCCCGGTGATTTCAATGATTGGAGGTGGTGTGACTATTCATCCAGGTGAAATTTCACGAGCCCATCTGGGAGTTTTGGTTTTAGATGAATTGTTAGAGTTCCATCCATTGGTACAAGAAGCTTTGCGGGAACCCATGGAAGAGGGGGTCATGCGAGTTCATCGTTTGTCGCAGATGAAAGAATATCCTGCGCGGGTGCAGGTGATTGCGACCACAAATCTTTGTCCATGCGGGGATTGGTCGCCATTGCAAAAGAATGATTTGAAATGTTGTTACTCTGAAAAACGTTGTCGTAGTTACGGTCAAAAGCTGTCGGGTCCTTTTGTGGATCGTTTCGAGACAATTTTTTATGTCGATGCATTAGCTCCAAGATCTGTCGTTGCTCAGGATTTGTTGTCAGAAGTAGAGGCTATTTATGATTTTGTCGATAAGCTCAAGTTAAATTCAGGCAAGAATTTGCCGATGTCTGCAAATGTTGAGTTGTTTTGGCAGAAATCTTTTGAAAGTAACAATCAAAAACTTTCTGAGAGAAGAAAGGTAGCAATTAAGAAAGTCGCATCCACATTGGCTTTGCTGGATTTTTGCGACGAAATTAAGATGCAACATTTGGATGAGGCAATACTGTACTGTCGAGATTATTTTCAAAAATTGAAACGTTGGGATTTATCACAGATTTCGCTTTGATTAGCGTCAAATAGATGGTCATTTTTGCAGAAAGAAATCCTATAAGAGGGGCTGTGGCATTGATTTTTTTAGCCGATGAGTAATGCATGAAAACAATAAATGTATCTACAATGATGTTGATGTGTTTCTTTTGGCTTGGATGCTCGCAAAACCCGATGTCGGCACAAATGGCAGCCGATGCGGCCAGTGCTAGTGATGGGTCTTCCGCTGGTGCCGCTGGTGGGTCAGAGGCTTTGGACAATCCCTATTCAGCGCAAGCATATGCGATTATACAGAATAGATGTGCTTCATGCCATCAAGCTGCTCCTGGTTCCGGTGGTATATATAATATATTGGATGTGAATCATTTGGTGTCCACAGGTATGGTGGTTCCAGGATCTCCATCGTCATCTTTGTTGTTCGATTCGATTTCAAAGGGGCGTATGCCTATTGGTGGCTCTTTGCCTACTAGTGAGATTCAAATAATCAAGTTGTGGATTGCTGGAACGCCAGCTTCAGGCGGAAATACTGGCGGTGGCGTTTCGCCAACAACGACAACCACGCTTGCTCCTGCGCCCGTACCTTTACAAGCAACATTTACCTCTATTGAACGAAACATTCTGGGGCCTAAATGTGTTGCTTGTCATTCAGCATCTAATGCGAAAAAGGGCTATGCTTATGACTCTTACAAAGCTGTAATGAAAAGTGTGAGTACGAGCAATCCATCAGCAAGCAGATTATATAAAATCTCTCAAAAAGGAGTGATGCCTCCGCGTCCTCGTGCTCAGCTTAATTCTGATGAGTTGCGCTTGATCTTGCAATGGATTGAAGCCGGAGCTCAGAATAATTAATTTTTCAAAATAGCGGATCTTTTTTTCATAAAAAGTGGAAAATTTCTAAACACATAATGCGCCGTTGCGTGAGTGTGCTAGCTCGGGGTACAAGTCCTCAACTTTTAAGTCGGAGGACGAATGAACATGAAACTTTTATCTCTTTCCATTTTGGTTTTGGCTCAATTGGGCTGGCAATTCTCAGAAGCTCGTGCGGTTAAAACAAAGTCGCAAGTGCGAGCTGAAGCAAAAGCTGCAAAAGCGAATACTGCTTTGGATGAGTTGGATCCATATGCGCCAAATGTTGAAGAACAGTTGAATGCGTTAGATAAACAATATGAAAAATCAACTGGTGTATCACCATTTATCGTAGAGGATTTATTTGATACAGGTTTTGGAGACCGTGGATGTGTTCGTGATGCTTGTGCTGTATGGGCTCAAGTCGTTAAATCCACACAACGTTTGTATTTATATCAGAACGGACAGTTGATTAATACATGGCTGGTTTCTACAGGTCTACCCCCTGCGCATGGAACTCCAAATTTTGATACTCACCCAAATGGTCGTATTTACGATGCTTATACTTCTGGTAAGTACCCAGGTGGTGATTATAACGGATTGGGAAATATGCCTTATGCAGTTTTTATCAAGGGTGGTTTTGCAATTCACGGAACAGGCCGCGGTAACTGGCGTAAATTAGGAAGTAAAGCTTCTCATGGTTGCATTCGTGTGCATCCAGACAACGCTTTGATTTTCAATCGCTTGGTACGTGAGAACGGTATCAAAAATGTTTGGATCACTGTTCAAAACTAATTACTAGTTTTGTTCTTATTTAAAATATATTTAAAAAAAATAAAAAAGCGGTGTGAAAACACCGCTTTTTTTGTTTTAAGAAGTATTTTAAATAAGACATTCATTTATTTTCTGATAGACTTTTATCTATGTGCGCTGGGCAAAGCCACAGCGAGCCAGTGTGAGCAAAGTCATGACGA
>CAZMVK010000004.1:0-51306 GCA_964569545.1 uncultured Bdellovibrio sp. | reverse complement strand
TTTCCGGCCCTCGTTGGCCTTTTTTAACGCCAAGGCCGCGGCTACTGCGGATTTTCCGACCCCGCCCTTGCCTGTCACCAAATGTATCTGCTGCAATTTAGCCAAAAATAATCCCCAAAACAGCAGCTGATGTTATAAAACATGACAAAAATAGACTGCTGCCTGGATATTGTCGCAGACCATAACAGTAGAGACATTTCGCCGCGCATTATTTGCTTGCCTAAGCTCTGTGCTTCTCCTAGTATCCTGCGACTTTGTAACCTATCCCTATCTACACGAATTACGAGGAGTTCTAATGAAATCGTCTGTTGAAAAAGTAAGTAACTTGGAAAGAAAATTAAGCGTTCAAATTCCAGCCGCGTTGGTTCAATCCGCTTTTGAGCAAAAATTTAAAGGTGTGCAAAAACAAGCAAACATCAAAGGTTTCCGCCAAGGCAAAGCACCGCTGGCGACAATCAAAACTATGTACGGCAGCCAAATCAAACAAGATGTGGCGCAAGATCTAATTCAAAAACATTATTTCACAGCTGTACAAGAGCACTCTCTTGAACCAATCAATTATCCTGAATTTGAATTTGATTCTTTAGAAGAAGATAAAGATTTTTCTTTCTCTGCACTTTTTGAAATCAAACCTGAAATCAAATTGAAAAGCTACGAAGGCATCGTCATTGAAAAAGAAAAAATTGATGTAGGCGATGAGAAAATCAACCAAGTTCTTGAAAACATCCGTGGTGCACGCGCTGAACTGGTTGATGTTTTAGACGCTCGTCCAGCGCAATTGGGTGATGTTGCTATCATCGATTTCAAAGGATTTGTTGATGGACAACCTTTGGAAAATGGCGCAGGCACAGACCACAACCTTGAATTGGGCGCTAAACAATTCATCGAAGGTTTTGAAGACGGCATTATCGGTATGACAGTTGGTGGAAATAAAACATTGAGTTTGTCTTTCCCGACTCCATACCACGCAGCTGAGCTTGCAGGTAAAACTGTTGAGTTCCAAGTGACTTTGAACGGTCTTAAGAAAAAAGATTTGCCAGAATTAAATGATGAGTTCGTACAAAAATTAATGGGTTCAACCCCAGGCCTTGCACAAGACGAAAAAGCTCCTCATTCTGTAGAGTCTTTGAAAAAAACTATTATTGATGATTTGTCTCAATCAGAACAAAAACGTATTGAGACTGATTTGAAAAATCGTTTGCTTAAAAAATTAGTTAGCTTGAATCCAATCGAAGTTCCTCCTTCAATGTTAAAAGAACAAAAACAATTGTTAATTGAAGACACTAAAAAACGCATGAAAGAACAAGGCATGGGCGACATCGAGTTCGAAGCTTATGTTCAAAAATGGGATAAAGATTTCGATGCTTCAGCTGCTGATATGATCCAATCTGGTTTTATTATTGATGCTATCGCTAAAAAACACGATCTGAATTGGAAACAAGAAGATTTAGACAAAAAATTCACCGAGTACGCTATTCAGACAGGTATTGATAAAGCTCGCATTGTAGAGTTTTACTCTCGCCCTGAACAAATGAATCGTTTAACTTATTCAATTTCTGAAGACAAAGTTATCGCATTCTTGTTGTCTTCTGCGAAAGTCAGCGAAGTTCCTGCTGCAAAATTAAAAGAGTCTTTGGGCTAATTCATTTAGCAAATTCTTGAATTCAAAAAGCCATCTGGGATCCAGGTGGCTTTTTTTTTGAAATAACTCTTAATGGGATTTGATGTGTCTTTAAATTGATAATTTATTTAGGGCGATCAAAACAAGACATGCCCAAGTAAGCTCAAAAATAATTTATTAAATAAAAATTTAGTTTTCCATTCGGGTTGATTTGTTAGCCCCGAGCCACCACAGAACCACCGCAATCATTATCACTGGCGTACACATTAGAATTCCGTTTTTCAATGAGCCGGTGGCGTCTGAATACATACCAATCAGCGGCGAGCTTATGGCATCACCCAACATGTGACATGCAAAAATGGCAAGAGCGATGGCTGAATTTCTGTGTCTGTATGGGACTGAATGCAAAAGTGCTACGTTGATTGGGCTGGTGGAAAGAAAAAAACAAAATTGCGTCAGCGCCAAAAATATCACAAAAATATTTAATTGATCGGACTGCACGCAAAACCAAAAAAATGGCAGAGCAAACAACATTGAAATCGCTGAAATTCGCAAATGTCCACCAGGGGATTTTTTATCTAAATGATCACCCAAATATCCACCCGCCAAGGTGCCAAACAAGCCGCTGCCTACAGCGATGCCGCCGAATAAAGTATTGGCTGACAATTCTGACAGGCCATAAGTTCTTTGAATAAAACTTGGGATCCAGTGAGCAATGCCTCCGACCACAAATGTATAGGCACAATAGCCGAATGTTGCGAACAAATATGACTGTGAAGAACGCAAAACACTGGTTAGTTCTTTGATGCTATATTTAGATTTTTCTTGGGTCTTGCGTGGGTCTTTTAAGCGCATCAATAAAAATGCTAAAATCAAACCAGGAAAACCAACAATAAAAAATGCATTTCTCCAGCCGACCGAGGCTCCTAACAAACCACCAAGCACATAACCAAGGGCTGCGCCAACTGGCAAAGCTGAAGAAAAAATTGATAAAATTCGTCCACGTTTTTCTGCTGGGAAAAAATCAGAAAGAAATGGAACTGAGACTGTGGTGAATGCGGACTCGCCCAGACCCAAAGTAAAACGCGAAGCCATCATCGTCATAAAGCTTTTCGACATGCCCGTGACAAAGGTTGCAATACTCCACAAGGCAGCACCAAAACCTAAAATCTTAGAACGCGCCGTTGAATCACCCAACCAACCAAAAATCGGCGCCGTTAACATGTATGGCATCATAAAAGCCGTTGCCAACAATCCCGCTTGAAAATCTGATAGGGATAAATCTTTTTTGATCGAAACCAAGACTGCCGCCAAAATATAGCGATCTATATAGTTCAGATAATTAACTGCTGTTAAAAGAAATAAAGCACGTTTTGCTTGGCTTGCGCTCTTCATGGGGCTTTGCCTTTCGTTATTTCAATTAGCTTGATAGAAAGGCGAATTCAAAGCAAGCGAATAGTCTAGGGGTTTGCCTAGACTAGAAAAACAAAATCGGCCGAGTACTTAGGTATTTATTTTTCAGTGCTGTTTATGCTCTTCATTAATTTCCAGGCTTTGATGTAATTGTATGCTTGGTAGACTTGATAATCTGTTGCTAACAATTTTTCTTTGGGCGATTGGTGTTCATCTTTTTTATTTCCAGCTTCTCTCCACCAAGCGTCGACCTTGCCAGAACGGCCACTGTCTTTTTGTTTTTTCTTATCTTCTTTTTCTTTTTCGCTCAGCAAATGGCCTTGAATATCTTTTTCTCTTGCAGCTCTTGATTTAACAATCGCTTTGCCAAAAGCATCAATATCTACGTCTTCGACTTCGATATCTGGTGTGATGCCCTCTGATTGAATGGATTTACCGCTTGGAGTAAAATATCTGGCAACTGTTAATTTGAGTCCCGAACCATCGCCTAATTTTACTACTGATTGGACAGATCCCTTACCAAAAGTTTTTTGTCCCATGATGATTGCGCGATGATTATCTTGTAATGCGCCGGAAACAATTTCGCTGGCACTGGCCGAGTACTCGTTTACCAAAACTATGATTGGAAATTTTGTGTATTTTCCTTTTTTGCTGGCATAAGTAATTTCTTCTTTGCTTTTTTCACGTCCAATGGTGCTGACGATTTTTCCTTCAGGCAAAAATAAATCACTGATTTTTACGGCCTGATCTAACAAACCACCTGGATTTCGACGAAAATCTAAAACCAAACCTTTGGTCTCTTGATTTTTCTTCTCGTGCTCTTCTAAAAATTTCTCAAGATCTCGTGATGAATTTTCAATAAAACTTGTTACCTTGACATACATGTAGCCTTCGCCCATGTCGGTGTATTTTACGGATTTGATTTTTACATTGCCGCGTACAATGGTGATATCTTTGGATTCGTCTTCGCCTTCGCGAATAATTGTTAACACAACTTTTTCGCCTTTTTTGCCTTTCATAAATTGCGAAGCCTCGATCAAACTCAAACCCTTGGTGCTGTTGCCATCAATCGAAATGACTTTATCGCCTGGCTTAATGCCGGCCTCCCAGGCTGGAGTGTCTTCGATTGGTGAAATAATTGTTAGAACTCCATTTTGCACGCTGATTTCAATTCCAAGACCGCCGAATTCGCCACTGGTTTCGGATTCAAAATCTTTAAATAATTCTGGTGGCATAAAATTCGTGTGCGGATCTAATTCGCGCAACATTCCCTTTATAGCCCCGTAAACTAATTTTTTAATATCGACCGGATCTACATAGTACTGTTGCACCATATTTAAAACTTTACTGAATAATTGCAGGTCGGTGTATCTTTCATCATTTGCAGCTTGTGATGTTTTTACATCTAAAAAGGTAGCCATGCCTGCACCCGCAAAAATCAATGAGAGCAACAGCGCACCACGCGTGAATATTTGGCCAAAACTGCTTTTTTTATTTTCTGATGATTTGTGATTCACACCTTACCCCTTTTTACTTTGTTTCTGCTACATAGTTAGATTTTACAAGCCAGCTCTGTGGATCCAGTGGCTCAGAAAAATGTCGTATTTCAAAATACAAACCATCTGCTAAATTAATTGCAGAACGGCCGGAATGACCAATAACTTGTTGTTCTTTAATGGACTCGCCAGGTTTAACAAAAAGTTTTTTATTATGGCTGTATACCGAATAATAATGATCACCATGATCAATAATCACCGTGGTGCCAAACCCTGGAACCTCATCTGCAAAGGCCACTGTTCCTGAAAATATAGCTTTCACAGGCGTACCCTGCGGTAAATTATAAAAATATCCTTTGTGGCTTAATACAACATGCGTGGTCTGATCTCTGATCAGACCAAAACCAATATTAGGTCTTTCATTTTGAAAACTGGATAACGGTGGACGAAGCTGGCCTTTTTGTTCAAAAAAAGAAGGCTGAAATAATAAATCTAAAACTCCAGAGTCGTCTTGAATTGCTGCTTTTTTACTTTTCACTCTGAGGCTACCAATTTTCTCAAGAGCAGCGACCTGAGAGGTTCTGATGTTTTTTAAGATTTTAGATTTTTCCTGATTTTCAGTTAACAGATTTTGTTCTTTGAAATGGATTTTTTCTTCTAAGGATTTAAAATGCTGCCAACGATGATTTAATTTTTCTTTTTTAAAACTGAGATCTTTGACGACTTGGTCATATTTTTTCATCATCTGCAGATCGTTGGCAGTTACTGCTCCCAAAATTTTTAGATTTTTTTCTAGTTGCACACTGCTTTGACTTGAAAAAATAAACCTGGCCAAACCTTGGCCTCCGGCTTTGTACATGACAACCAATCGTCCGCGCAGCTCTGCTTTTAATTGTTTCAGATGAGCCTCTATACGCACAATACGATCAGCAAGTTCTTTGATAAGGCCCTGAACCGCGAGCTTTTGTTGTTCTAACGAAGACTTTTCGCTTTCAAGCTTGCGCATTTTTTTATTAATGCCAAATAAATTACTGAGAACTTGCCGTTGTTTTGCCTCATCCAATGATAATTTAAGTTTGGCACTTTGCAATTCATTGATCATTCTATCCATATCAGAATCATTCGCATTTTTTACTTGCTGATTTGTTTCTGAATTTTGTTTAAAACTTTGTTCTATATTATTTGTTTCATAATTTTGCTTAGATGATTGATCGAGAGATTGATCAATCATCTGATCATTCCGACCACGCTCGTTGATAAAGCCAATTTGCTGATTGTTTTGATTTATAATATTTTGTTTTGCTGATGATGTTGATCCCAGCAAAGTTAAAATACTTATAATAAAAAAATTCTTAGCCTGACCTTGCATCAACCCTCTTCTTGCAAACGAGAGCTTGCAGACCAGCCTGTATTCATTTGTTTAATACAAATCCATGCGCTAAGCAAACCCAGGGATGTCGCACTTATTACAACAATTGACAGAGTCGCAAAATGTAAAAAATGAACATGTTTTAACATTTGCAACAAAGTCATTTCTTTCTCAAAACTCTTTTTAAAAATTATAAAACCGCTTAGGCACGCCAATAAACCAATCACAGAACTGAAAAATCCAAGACTGGCACCCTCGATCAAAAATGGTTTGCGAATTTCCATGCTGGTGGCACCAATTAATTCTAGAATTTCAACCTCTTCACGTCGGCGAATGATTGAGCTTTGTACGCAGTGACCGACAATAAAAACCGTTGAAACAACCAGTAATGTAATAACCAATCCACCAATTCCATTGATCAGTTTAACCACCCATGAAAATTGCTGAACCCAATCTTGCCCGTAAGCAATTTCTTCGACTCCGTTTAGACTTTGTAGGGATGTTGCAACGGATTTTAATCTTAAGAGCTCATCTTTTTGTATAGACAAATCACTGAGTGATAATTGAAAACTGGATGGAATAAATTTTAAAAGATCTTTGTCATTCAATAAGCCTGGAGCATAAGACGCCATCTGCTCGCGAAACTGCGTTAATGCTTTTTCTTTTGGAATATAATCTACCTGTGCGATTCGCTCATCCGAGTGCAAAGAATTCTGAATTTGCTTGAGAGACTCTTCTGTCAATCCATCTTGCAGATAAACAGTCATCTGCATGGAGTCCCCCCACAGGGTTAGAATCTCTTTTAGATTTTGTGTAATTAATAATGTCGAAGAGACAAACAAAAAACTGAGACTGAGTAATGCTAAAGTTGAAATTTGCAGCACGTGATTTTTAGCAGAAAATAATTGTGATTTCATAAACTGACTCCCCGGAATGGCGAGGCCTCTTCTTTGGCAGCGCCTGGGAACTGATCACTGACTATCAAACCATTTTCTAAATGCAGGGTTCTTTTTTTACGTCTGCGAACTTGATCGAGATCATGTGTGGCCACAAATACCGTGGTACCCTGAGCACAGACTCGCTCGAGCAAATCCATAATTTCTTCGCTCAGCTCTGGATCTAAATTTCCGGTGGGCTCATCGGCAATCAAAACACCTGGTTGATGAACCAAGGCTCTGGCGATGGCTGCGCGTTGCTGTTCACCGCCTGATAAAATTTCAGGTAAATAATTTCTTTTATCAGAAAGACCTACCTGTTCAAGAATATCGTTTACTTTTTTTTGCACCATTGAACTGCGCTCTTTGCGAATCATAAGGGGCAGAGCGACGTTTTCAAAAATGCTGCGATCTTTTAATAATTTAAAATCTTGAAAAATCACACCGATGCGTCGGCGAAAATAGGGAACCTCACGATCTAAAATTTCTGTGAGATTGTATCCCGCGACCTCGACATCACCTGATGTAACCTTGTCGAAGGCTGAAATCATTCGAAACAAAGTTGTTTTTCCGGCACCGCTGGGGCCCGTTAAAAAAACAAATTCTCCCTTGTCGATTTCAAGATGAATATCCCGCAAAGCGTGCACGGGCCCGGCATATGTTTTATAGGCGTGTGAAAATTTAATCATAGAGACAGTCTAATTCAGACTGCAAAATAAGTCTCAAATCATGAGGTCGAGTAAGACCACAGATGGACTATGGACTAGCAGATTTGGATAACTATTTTATAAAATTAAAGAATGAGTTTTAAAATGGACTGATTATTTTTTAGAGATCGCCTGTGAACAGCTGGTCTAGGATGCGATTGTGTTGTTTTTTTAGAGCGTTTTTCAAGGCATCGATGTCGCGTACGGATTCTAATTTCAAAGCGTCATCGTAGCTGACTTTGATGGTTTTCAAGACTGCACCGTTGACAAAAATACGACTGACCAAAAATGGGTTTTCTCGACCCCAATCTTCGGTCTGCACATGATAGCTTTTGCCTTTTACTTGAACGTCGGAATTATAACCTTTTTGCATAAATCTCACTACAATAGTTTGTGAAAATTATTGTAGTGATTTTATTGGAAACTGCAATTTTTATTTGTGTTGAGGGTTTAGTATTAATTTATCTTAAGGTGCGCCGCCAACTTCTTTAAGTTCGTCGTCATATTTCTTAACTGTCTTTTTTTCAGCATCTATACTTGCGCAACTACCCACGACTGCTCTTGCTGCTGACAAATACTTATTTAATTTTTCTGATGCATCTTCTGAATTATACTTTGTACTACCGCGTGGCGCTTGTTTTTTTAATTTAGATAACTCATTACTTTTTGCGTTTACTTGGCCTTCTAACTGAGCCAATCGTACAGCAATATTATTAGCGTCCTGTTGAAATAGTGCAGCCATTTGCTGCAATTGATTAGTTTTTGCAGCATAAGACTGATTATAATTTGCAGCGTCTTGTTGTCTTTTCAAATTACGATCATTTGCTGCTTGTCCTGCTTGTTGGTTCAATAATGCAATTGATTTTTGTTTTTCTTGCATGTCTTGACTCAACTGATTCAGCTCTAAGTCTATTGATTGCATTTGATTGCGATACATCTCACTTTCTGCAGATCTCTTTTTTAAAACTGCATTGACACAAATGCTCCAGATTGTTTTTACATCAGAAGCTGAACCACTGCCGCGAGAATTAGCCGTAGCTAAACTGCCTGCAGTATTTGAATTTTTTCGTGCCTCGGCTTGTCTTTGTAAAGCAGTAGATTTACAGCCGATCAATTCTAGCTTGTAACCTTCTACTTTTGTGTTTCTATCGCCGACAATGGCTGATTTTTTAGCTTGTGTTGCTAAAATCTTAGACTGATTTTCGCGGATTGAGGCATTCAACTTATCGCTTTGACCTTTTATGCTGTTAATCTCATTTCTTTCATTTTCTTTATCTGCATTTAATTCTTTCTCGAAATTTTTTCTGTCTTCTAATATATCACCTTTAAGCTTCTCAATTTTGTCAGTTCCTTCTTTTTGCGCGGTTGATAGGGCTGTATTTTTGGTATCCAAATCTGTTTGAGCCTTTTCAAATTCACGCTGCAAATCATCTTTAGCAGTTTTGAAAGTGGTGGCGTTGTATTCAGGGCAAAAGACAGTAGAGTCAGTTGAATCGTCGCTAACACTTGACATAAATGCGCCCGCTTCTGAATTTTGTGCTGTTACCGCACCAGTCAGCATATCGCGAAATGGAGTATCATTTTCCTGGCTCTGATTTTTTACACATTCTGTTAATTTCTTTTTACATGCAGTTGCCATGCTGCTGGAACTTGTGTTTGAACTCTTTTTTGGGGAGGCCTGTATTTTTAAAACACTTTGACAGGCAGTTTGATACTCAGATTCGGCCGTGCTTGCTTCTTTTTTACTGTCGTTACAATTTTTTTGATTTGTAACCTCAAGACTCTCTCCGCTAAAAAGAGGTTGATTAGCTACAGGTGTAGGTTTTACTGGAATAGTAGTTGTACCAGCAGCACCAGCAAAAGAAATCACACGCGCTTCGCGATTATAAATCACCGCAGGATTTAAAAGTGTCGCTGATAAAAAAGCAGTTGTGATCACAAAATTAGAAATTTTTGCGTTGGACATGATTTCCTCCCCCGAGTTCATCACTTACAATCATTAAAAAGATATCCATCTATTATCGCCTAGATATCTCGCCCTTAAAAGCTTATGAAAGTGTGTGATGTGATTATTTTCTCAAAACAAACCAATACGATTTAAAGACTAGCTGCAATCTATTTTTGTTTCAAAATGATACGCACAAAGCTAGACTGACATCCAGTTGGGTCTACCTTATTAATTAAATCAGACCTACAATATTCGAACACATATTCGAACCACATTTGAATATATAGTCGAACACGTTCATCAAGGATGGAACCAGCATGCTCAAAAAAATTGTGATTGCACTGACCGCTCTATTTCTAATTTCTACCGCTGGCATTTATTTCGGCTATCAATATGCACGCACGACCTTACCAAAATTGATCACTCTGGATGATTACAAGCCATTGTTGGTTTCAAATGTTTACGATCGTAATAATAAAAAAATTGGCGAGTTGTTTCGCGAACGTCGAATATTAATTCCTTATAAAAATATTCCAAGAGATTTAATCAACGCGTTTTTAGCGGCTGAGGATGATACTTTTTTTCAACACAAAGGAATTAATTATCTTGCCATCATCAGAGCGCAAATGGCCAATCTTAAAGCTGGTCACACAGTACAGGGTGGATCCACCATCACGCAACAGGTGGCAAAAACCTTGATGTTATCGAACGAACGTACAATTTTACGTAAGGTCAAAGACGTTTTATTGGCCATTGAAATGGAAGAACATTTAAGCAAAGAAGATATTTTATTTCTTTACCTAAACCAAATTTATTTTGGTCAAGGCGCTTATGGCATTGGCATGGCTGCTGAAACATATTTTCGCAAAAACCTAAAAGATCTAACCATTGAAGAAATGGCGATTCTAGCTGGACTGCCGAAAGCTCCATCTGCCTATTCGCCCGTAACCAATCCCGTGCGTGCGAAAGAACGACAGGTTTATGTTCTGAACCGCATGGCCGAAGTTGGTTTTATCCCAAAAGAACGCGCACAAAAGGCAGTCAAAGAACCTGTCAAAGTTTACATGCGAGAAAACTATCAAGAGTACGCACCGTTTTTTCTTGAAACTGTTCGTCAGTTGTTAATACCTCAGGTCGGCGAAGATGTTTTGTTAGATCAAGGTTTAAATATTTACACCAGTCTTGATTTGCCAAAACAAATTGCCGCGCAAGAATCTATGGTTCAGGGTTTAAAATCTTTAGACAAACGCCAGGGTTATCGCGGCGTCAGCAAAAACATCACCGACCCGAAAGAAGTTGGAGAGTTTTTATTTAAAACCAGAAATAAAATGATCGTTAATGTTTCTCCAGAAAGAATTATTTTGGCAGACGGACATTTCAAAGATGTTGGTCCATTAAATATTAATTATGATTTGAAAAAAGATGGCCTACCGTTTTACGCACGCACTGGTGACATCACTGATGCCATTGTGTCCAAGGTAGATGACAATCTTGGTTTGGTTTATGTTCGCGTTGCAGAGCTTGAGGGCCTGATTGATATCGAAACCATGCAATGGGCGCGCAAACCAGATAGCAACAAAAGTCATGAATCAGATCAGATCAAAAAACCGTCGCAAGCTTTGAAAATGGGCGACATTATCCAGGTGAAATTGGCAAATAAGAGTTTTTCTTCGAATAGATTACAAAAACTTTTAACTGCCAATCGCAAAAAAGATCCTAAATTTCAAAACACTTTAGATCTTGGCCGATACGTTGCTTTAGAGTTAGATCAAGAGCCAATTTCTGAAGCTTCATTGTTATCAATCGATCAACAGACGCAAGAAATCATTGCCATGATTGGCGGTTATTCATTTGAGAAATCTCAATACAATCGCGCTCTGCAGGCTGCGCGACAAACAGGTTCTTCGTTTAAATCGATCGTCTATGCTTCGGCCTTAGATCATGGCTACACTCCCGCCACGCCGATCATGGATGCGCCGATTGTTTACAATGAATCTCGCGAAGATGAAGAGGGCCAGGAAGATACCAAAACTTGGCGCCCGACCAATCACTCAAAAAGTTTTGGCGGAGATATTATTTTCCGTAATGCTTTGGTGAAATCTTTGAATGTACCTTCGGTAAAAATTATCGAAGACATTTCTGTTGATTGGGCTTCGCAATATGCAAAACGATTGGGAATTTTTTCGCAATTAAATCCTGATTTTACTTTGGTGTTGGGATCAAGCTCGGTAACCTTGTATGAAATGACCAAGGTGTTTTCACAATTTGGTCGTATGGGTAAACGCACTCGGCCTATTATTGTTCACAAAGTAGAAGACAATAAAGGAAAAAATTTAGTTGGCGAGTTGACCCTGGATCTGCGCTACAACAAAGAATTAGATCCGATCGAAAAACAATTCGAAGAAAAACGTACAAATTATTTAGCCAGCAAAACACAGCCCACTGAAAATGTGGAAAACCCAGTGGGTAATGATGGAAAGAAAAATCAAAAATATAAATTGGATGCAAATTTCTTTTTCGACGATCCAGATCAGTTGATTCGACCAAGCACAGCTTATTTGATCACCTCTCTTTTAAAAGGTGTGGTTGAGGACAAAAACGGCACCGGCGGCAAAGCCAAAGCATTGGGTCGCGAGGTTGCAGGAAAAACAGGAACCACCAATGGTTATTATGACGCATGGTTCATCGGTTATACTCAACAGATTGCGACTGGCGTTTGGGTCGGCTTTGATCAAGAAAAAACATTGGGCAAGGGCGAGGTTGGTGGACGTGCCGCTTTGCCGATCTGGGTCGATTACATGAAAGCAGCACATGAAGAGTTACCACAGATGACATTCCAAGTTCCCGAGGGTATTGTTTTTGCCAACATTGATGCAGATTCAGGTGAGCTGGCTTCGGGGTCTTCTAAAAATATTATTCGACAAGCTTTCTTAGAGGGTACAGAGCCCAGCTCCAGTCGTAATAAAAAAGAAGAAGACACTGATTTTTACAAACAAGATTTGTCTGATTAACCTAGAAATCCTGCGCAAATGTTTTTGCAAAATTGCAGTAAGGATTGATTGTGAAAGAAATCCACCTTTGGGGTGTTAAGCAGAACAACTTGAAAAATATCGAGATTAAAATTCCGCTTGGTTCTTTCACAGTTGTTTGTGGTCCAAGCGGTTCTGGAAAATCCTCGTTGGCTTTCGAAACGTTGTTCGCCGAGGGACAACGTCGTTTTATTGAAAGCATGTCTAATTACACCAGACAATTTTTAAATAAAGCGCCCAAGCCTGACATCGAAGGCATTAATAATATTCCACCAGCAATTTCTATTGAACAAAAAAACTCAGTTAAAAACAGTCGTTCAACAGTCGGCACAACAACAGAGCTGATTGATTATCTTCGTTTATTTTATGAAAAAGTAGGCCAGGCACATTGTCCAACTCATCATATTCCCACCTTAAAACAAAGTGTCACTGAAGCCACCGATCAAGTCTTGAAAAAATTTGACGGGCAACGTGGTTACATCATGGTAGCCATTGATGCCGAAAAAAGAATCGCAGAAGGCAAAAAACTGCATGCACAATTGTTACAAGATGGCTATTTGCGCATCATGGTGCCAAGCGATGCCACCTTCGAGAATGACAAAAAAAAGATAGAAAAAAAACCAGAGAAAAAAACGACCTCGAAAAAGAAATCAAAGACAGCACAAACAAACATCACCACTGATGCAAAAACCTTTTCAAGCAAAACACATTTACAACCCATTGTTGGCGAAATTATTGAATTGAATACACCAGCAGCCCTTAAAAAAGGATTGCCAATTGAAACCTTTTATCTTGTTGTCGATCGCACTGCTTTTTCAAAAGACGACCAAGGTCGATTGACGGATTCTTTAACACAAGCCTACGAGGCGTCGATCAAATACAACACCAGCAGTTCGATCAGGCATTGCATCGTACAGACCACCACTGGTGAAAAAATGAATTTAAGCGAAGAAGCGGCTTGCCCTGTGTGCGGATACACTCCGCCAGCAACCAGTTCTCGTTTGTTCAGTTTTAACAGCCCCGTGGGAGCCTGCCCGTCTTGTAAAGGTTTTGGTAATATTCTTGATATTGATGAAACCAAAGTCGTGCCCAATCCAACTCTGACCATTGCACAAGGTGCGCTGAATCCATTCACCATGCCAAGCGCAGAAAAAGACAAAAAACTGCTGTTTGCTTTTTGTAAAAAACAAAAAATAGATTTGCACACACCATGGAACGATCTTGGCAAAGAAGATCGCGACGCCATTTGGAATGGCAACAGTGAATTCTTTGGCGTCAAAGGTCTTTTTGCAATGCTCGAAGAGATGAAATACAAAATGCATGTCAGAGTTTTCATTGCAAGATATCGCAGCGGATTTTTATGCCCGACCTGCAAGGGATCAAGATTGAGACCAGAAGCATTGAATGTATTGGTGCAAGGAAACTCCATTCATGATTTGTCACAAATGACGATTGAAGATTTACATCACTGCTTTCATCAAATGAAATTATCTGATCATCAAATGGAAGTCGCTGCAGAAATTTTTAAACAAATCCGTGCAAGATTGGATTTTTTATTAAAAGTTGGCGTCCATTATCTGACCTTGAATCGTGAAACCAGAAATCTATCTGGTGGTGAGTACCAGCGGCTGATGTTGGCAAATCAATTAGGCATGGGGCTTTCACAAGCCTTATATGTATTAGATGAACCAACGGTTGGCTTGCACCCCAGAGATAATGATCGACTGATTTCTATTTTAAAAAGTCTGAAAGATCTTGGTAACACCTTAGTCGTTGTTGAACATGATCACGATGTTATTAAAAATAGCGAATACGTTATCGAAATGGGTCCAGGCAGTGGATATCTCGGTGGAGAAGTTGTATTCAGTGGCCCTAGCGCAGATTTTTTTAAAAGTGAAAAATCAATCACCGCTCCATTTTTAAAACCGAGAAAAAATGGCGCCACTTTGAAGCCCGTTCGTCCGGTTCTAATTGAAAGCTATCGTTATTGTTTAGAATTGCACCAGGCCAGTGGACATAATTTAAAAAATTTAGATGTTAAAATTCCTTTGAATAGATTGGTTGCGATCACTGGCGTCAGTGGATCCGGAAAATCCACATTGATTACCAAAACATTGTATCCAGCCCTGGCTAGAGCATTGGATTTAGATTATCTTCCAGCACAACCATTTTTATCATTGAGTGGTGCTGAGTATTTAAAAAATGCTTTATTGATAGATCAATCTTCTATCGGAAAATCTGCACGCAGTTCTCCGATTACTTATTTAAAAGCATTTGATTCCATTCGTAATTTGATGTCAGCAACGACCGAATCTAAAGCTCGTGGTTATACTCCTGGAACTTTTTCTTTGAATGTTGATGGCGGTCGCTGTCCGGCATGCAAAGGCACTGGATATGAAGAGATCGACATGATGTTTATGGATAACGTCGTGATCCCATGTGATGTTTGTGACGGAAAAAAATATCGTTCTGAAATTTTAGAAGTTCAATATAACAAAAAAAATATCCATGAAATTTTAGAAATGACCGTTGCTGAAGCCATGAATTTTTTCGTAGCTCATCCCAATGTACGCAAACCCCTGAGTGTATTGAAAGAGGTCGGCCTGGATTATCTGCGCCTAGGTCAGCCCGCGGCCACACTGAGTGGCGGGGAATCTCAGCGATTAAAAATTGCCAAAGAGTTATCGCAAGTCCAGCAAAAATCTACGCTCTATATTTTAGATGAACCCACCACCGGTTTGCATTTCAAAGAGGTCGATCTACTGTTGAAAGTTTTGAATAAATTAGTCGATGCCGGTGGCAGCGTCATTGTTGTAGAACATAACCAAGATGTCATACGCAATTCTGATTACGTGATTGACCTGGGCCCCGAGGCCGGCCACAAAGGTGGCGGCATTGTCGGCCAAGGATCACCAGAAGAATTAATTAAAAATAATAAAAGTCTTACCGGGCAATATCTCAAACGTTATATCGAAAGTATGAATACATGATAGCACCTGAAATTAAAAAAATTCTACGCGAACTGAAACCTCATAAAAAAAATCTTATTGTCGTCGCAATTGCTGGTATCATCATGGCTGGCGCTCAAGCCAAAATAGCAATGATGGCAAAACCTTTATTAGATTCATTGCAGTTTCGTGATCAATACATGTTGTTCGAAGCGGCTGGCTGGACATTATTTTATAGCTTGATTGGCGGCGTTGCCCGATATTTTCATATTTATTTAATGAATTTCGTAGGCGAACAAGTCACGCAGGGATTACGCCATCGTTTGCAAATAAAATTTATGCGTTTAAGTTTGTCTTTTCACAACAGTTTTCAAGCTGGATCTGGTGGACTGATTTCTCGCGTTTTAAATGATATCGTCGTTATTCAAAATGGTTTGCGTATGTTTGCTGATTTTTTTCGCGAGCCCGTGTTGCTTGTATCTTTGCTGGGATGGATGTTTTATTTAAACTGGAAATTGACGGCTTCTATATTTTTGGTATTGCCAGTTATTTTAGTTTTTCTAAAAGCTATCTCCAAAACAATCAAATTCCATTCTATCAAAGGACAGGAAGACCTTGAAAAAATAACCTCAACCATCAAAGAAAGTCTTGATGGAGTTCGAATTATCCAATCCTTCAATTTAGAAAAAGAAATGTCCAACAAGTTCAACCGCGAATCAGGCGAGTTTTTGCAGTCACGCAAGAAAATTCACCAACGCGTAGAGCTTGCGGGCCCTGTCACCGAGTTTATCGCAACCGCAACGACATTGACCATAATAACATATATGGGCCTTGAAATTGCCGCAGGCAAAGCTACATTTGGTGATTTTGGTAGTTATATTGCGGCTCTTCTTGGTTTGAACGCACCGATTAAAAAGTTACAAGAAAGTTATGTGCGCATCCAAGAAACTATTGTTGCCTCACAAAGATGTTTTTCTTTGCTTGAAGACAAAAGCGAGGTTCCACAAAGCACTTCGACCAAACCATTTCCTCACAACTGGCAAACAATCGTTTATGAAGATGTTTCTTTTTCTTATGGCAACACCATGATTTTGAAAAATATCAATTTGACCATTCAACGCGGCGAAATGATCGCCTTTGTTGGCGCCAGCGGCAGCGGAAAATCAACAATCGTAAATCTTCTTGAAAGATTTTTTGATGCCAGCAGTGGGCGCATATTAATTGATGGCGTGAACATTCAAGACATTCGTTTAGAAGACCTTAGGGCCCATGTTGCTCTGGTGACTCAAGATGTGTTTTTATTCAGTGATACTTTGGAAAGAAACATTTGGGCCGGTGATTTTTCAAAAAGTTCTGACAGCGTCATCGATGCAGCCAAATCAGCAAATGCTCATTCATTCATTATGAAAACTCCACTGGGTTATCAAAACCGAGTTGGCGACAGAGGCAACCTGCTGTCTGGTGGAGAAAAACAACGAGTCAGTATTGCGCGTGCAATTTTTAAAGATGCACCATTATTGATTTTAGACGAAGCAACAAGCGCATTAGACTCTGCCAGCGAAGTCGAAGTCCAAAAAGGTCTTGATCAGCTGATGCAAGGTCGCACCGCCCTTGTTATTGCCCATAGATTATCAACAGTGATGAAGGCTGATAAAATTATCGTCATGAGAGCCGGGGAAATTGTCGAAGTCGGCACTCACCAATCGTTGCTTACCATGAATGGTGAATATCAAAGTCTACACGAATTACAAAAAATGTAAGTTTTGCGATAAACATATCTACATAAGACTGTGCCATAAGTTGAGAACGTCATTGAACTTATGGCATAAAATAGATCCTTATAATCTCCGAACCACCATTGTGCGGACCAACGTACAGTTCATTGATAGTGCACAGTCACAAAATACAGATCTACAGATTCAACTTTAAAAATTCGGAACAGCCTGGAATCGCCATTACCGTTTCATTTTGAGAAAGTGTCAAAGTTCTATTCTACCCCATTAAGTTTGTCGATATTTTTGACGACAAGAATCTAGACAGTGATGTCAGAGATTTCAACAAATATAAGTTAAATGGAGAGTGCTATGATTAATTGGGATGAATTTGAACACATACATGTCATCAAACGTCTACGTCATATTTTAGGTTCTTGGTGGAATGTCGATGTTATCTTCACTGATGAACGTGGACACATCAAAGGCTTAGACAGCAGCAAATCTCAATGGGCAAATCCTGCTATTGAATTTTTAGCAGCAAAAGAATCCGCACAAAATTCAATTTCAGAAATGGTTACTAAAACTATTGATGATTTGCGAACAAGTGACAATAAATTTTCATTTCGCAAATGGGAACCAGGTGGTTTTGATGTCGCCATCTTCCCAATCACTATTGAAAATGATTTCATGGGCACTGTTATTGCCATGGGATTTTTTAAAGATGAAAACTTTCAAAATAGATTGCAAGAGGTCCGCGAAAGACTGGCAGCATTTGGCGCTGGCGCTGACATGATCGAAAAATCATTGGGACGTTTTAAATATCTTGATGATTCTGAGCGTGGACATTTCTGTGAAGTTTGCGACCTTGTAGCACAAGAGGTTGTCACCTTGCATTTAGAAATTTCACGTCGTGAAGATCGTATTAAAGAATTAAATAAAGAGCTGGGCAGTCGTTATAAATATGACAATATGATTGGTAAATCTAAACCAATGCAATCATTGTATGCTTTGCTTGATAAAATCAAAACTGCAGACTCTACAGTTCTTATTCAGGGTGAAAATGGTACTGGTAAAGAATTGATTGCTAAAGCCATCCATTACAATTCAAATCGTAAAGACAAATCTTTTGTGATTCAGAACTGTTCAGCATTTAATGACAACTTGTTAGAGTCTGAATTGTTCGGTCATGTAAAAGGCTCTTTTACTGGTGCTTTGAAAGATAAAAAAGGTTTGTTTGAAATTGCCGACAAAGGAACTTTCTTCTTGGATGAGATCGGTGATACGTCTCCGCAAATGCAAGTTAAATTGCTTCGCGTTTTACAAGAAGGCACATTCACTCCGGTGGGTGCAACTGAAACTCGCAAGGTTGATGTTCGCATCATCGCAGCGACAAATAGAAATTTAAAAGAGATGGTTGAAGCCGGTACATTCCGCGAAGATTTGTATTATCGTTTGAATGTAATTAATTTGCGTGTTCCGCCATTGCGCGAACGCAAAGAAGACATTCCATTGCTTGCAGAATTTTTCTTGCAACGTGCCTCTGAGACTGCTGGTGGAGCAAAACACAGCATCACCAAACGTGCTCTTGAAAAATTATATGATTATGCTTGGCCAGGTAACGTTCGAGAATTACAAAATGAAATGGAACGTGTTGTGGTTTTAGCAGGTGAAGAAACCAAAATCGTACCAGAGGTTTTGTCAGCTAAAATTGCCGAATCCACTGAAAAATCAAAAATTCAAGGCGCTCGTTTACAAGGAAAATTAAAAGATTCTTTGGAAGAGCTTGAAAGAGAAATGATCCGCGAAGGTTTACGCCGCACGGGTTGGAATAAATCAAAACTGGCTAAAGAGCTTGGAATCTCTCGCGCAGGTCTGATTATGAAAGTAGAAAAATACGGTCTAGACAAACGAAAAATGGCTAGATAGTTTTTAACTGAAATTATTAAAATTAAAAACCAGATCATCTACCTTACAGGGAAAAATGATCTGGTTTTTTTATTTCTGCTCATATGACCATTTTGGACTGTAATCCAAAATGGTCTTGACTTTTTGGGATTACGATCCAAAATGGTCATATGAGTGAAATCATTAGATCCATCGAAAAACAAATACTCGCAGACCTGAAAAAGAAAATTGTGCTCTTGGCGGGCCCTCGTCAATGTGGAAAAACAACGTTAGCGAAACATCTAACCAAAAGCATGGACTATCTAAATTTTGATATCATTGAAGATCGTTCTTCAATTTTAAAACGAGAATGGAACCGAAATAAAAATCTCATCATTTTTGACGAACTCCACAAAATGCCAAAATGGAAATCTTGGCTCAAAGGAATTTATGACAAAGAGGGAATTTCGCCTCAAATTCTTGTCACCGGCAGCGCTCGTCTAGATGCCTTTAAAAAAACTGGGGACTCATTAGCCGGGAGACATTTTTATTACCGCCTTCATCCATTGGATTTAAAAGAGTTGATCTCAACTGGTAATAAAGAGAATCCTGATGTTCTTTTACAAAGACTGATACAGGTTAGCGGTTACCCCGAACCTTTTCTAAACGCAGATCCACGCGAATATAAACGCTGGAGAAAAGGACATTTGGATTTAATACTAAAACAAGATCTTATCGATTACGAACTCGTTCGCGACGTACAATCTATCCAAATTCTAGTCGATCTTTTGCGCCACAAAGTGGCCTCTGGAATTTCGGTCAATGCCCTGGCTATCGATCTAAATAAAGATCCAAAAACAATTCAAAAATGGTTAAACATACTGGAAGATTTATTTGTTATTTTCAAGCTGACACCCTACTCAAAAGATATTTCGCGCTCTTTAAAAAAAGAACCTAAGTACTATTTCTATGATACGGCAATGGTCGAAGGTGATGATGGTGCAAAACTAGAAAACTTGATAGCCTGTTCGCTGCTAAAAGAAACACACCGCCTAATTGATGCCGAGGGAATTGATTTTAAATTTCATTATTTGAAAGTCAAAGGATCAAAAGAAATTGATTTTTTAATTTTACCAACAGAAAAAGAAATGCGACCGATATTGCTTGAATCTAAACTTAGCGATAGCGATGCCTCGCCAAATTTTAAATCTTTTGAATCACACTTTAAAAATCCAATAAAAATTCAACTAGTACAAAATCTAAAAAAAGAATTTTCAACATCGACAGGAGTTGAAATTAAAAAGGCCGCTCATTGGTTGGCAGAAATGAACCTGGTCCGAGAATAGAAAAAACCCGCTAGACTGACGAGATCTGCGGGCCACGAGAGAAATTAAAATTTATTTTAAACCAACACATTCATATGAATTTTCAGTTGTCAGAGTCACATTGTAAATCATTGCACGAGTTGGAGCCTTATCAGTGCCACTGAAAATTACAGTGTAATGATTTGTTCCGCCATTTACTGCCGGCAATTCTGCATTGAACAATTCATTGTACAATAGCTTATCATCATCGCCCCATTTATTTACTGTCCATGGTTGAGGTACGCCCGCAACAACCTCTGCACATGTTGTTGGTTTGTGAAAATCAGCTTCGTTATTAGTTTTACGGCTGGTTACCAAAATTTCATCACCACGATCTTGAACGCTGTCTAAATTGAACATCCACTGAGTAACAAGTCTTTGACAGTGTTTGCCCTTTTCTGGCGCTGCAACCACGCGATTGATTTGCAAATAACATGCAGAACCAGTTGCATGATCATTGATATAAAGTTTTCCTGTCCACAGAGGAGATTTCAACTCTACAAGATTCGCACTAGCCAACAAAGAAACGGTTGAAAACATAAAAAATAAAACCAAATTTTTCATCACAAACCCCTATTAAATTTAAAATTGTCATTACGAGTGCGTAACAAAATGATCGCTGCCAATTGACTGCCTCGAGGAAAGCAACGAAGTCATCGATCATTTTGTTACGCACTCTAAGATAACTACTCATAAATCAGATAGATCTACCCAGACAACGCAGCAAAATGTTGCTCTGGAACACCCCTTGCAATTTACTTTTTGAACACTTTGCCACCAAAGGAAAAGCCTGTGATTTCAAGAAGTAAATTAATTCGTAATATCGTATTCATGATCAACCTTTTGACAGTGAAGACAGTTTTCGCATCTGCGCCCTATTGTCTTGCTATACGCGGTAATGGCGAACTGGAGCCAGCACACTGGGGAGCCTTAGCCAGCGTAGTTGAAAAAATGGGTCTTCCACAGGCTCAGGCCGGAGGCAGCTCGGGATCAATCACTGCTTTTATTTTAGATAGCGTGGCCTCGAACCCGTGGGTATCATCAGGCTCTGAGGCTGAAAAAAAGATTCGCGCGGCTTGGTTATTAAAGAGTTTGCATGGAGTTTCAAATTATCTATGGCAACAACCGTCCATACAGAATGCCTTGGATCTTAAACAAACAATTTCTCGTATTCAAAAATCTATAAACAATGGCGATCTTTCCACCCTGCTGTTGATAGCTCAAAGCGAAAATGTATCAACACTACAAAAACATTCGGCTGATATTTCTTTGTTAGTTAAAACATTAAATAATATTGGCATAGGTGATTCTGTAAAATATAAAAATTTTCTGCAAGATCTTAAAGATATCTCGACAGGTCATTTGTTTTCAATAGCACGTTTTAAACGTGCACAATTTTACTCTCAAGATTTGCATCAGGCCATTTCAATGTTTGGTTCTTTTGATGCCCAGACAGATGCTAATTTATTTTTTCGAGAAGGAATTATTAATTTCAAAAAATTAGGAGATTCACTGGGCAAGGTTGCAACTTTTGTTGCTGGTCAGGATTGGAACGCACAGACCACAGATGCATTCAATAAACTCAATGAACAGTGTCTGCCTATGCAAGACAAGATTACCTGGGAAGAACTGACAAAAAAAGAACCCAAATGCCAAACTCTTTTAAATACCACCCTGAGATCATTCTTTTCACAAAAGCACGATTGGAACACAGTCAATGTTTCACGCCGACAAGTTGGTTATGCGATTCCATCATTTCCAACAACTTCAGTTTTAACAGGGCAAGCATATCAACTGGCACAACAAGCCTATACAAAATATCACCAAAATCTTGATCATCAGGCCGCAATTGATTTTAAAATATTAAATCCAAATGAAGTTCGTTTTGGTTATTGGGGACGACCCGCCGATTTAGCATCAATTCAAAAAAATTTAAATCAGCCATTCACCAATCATGATGGCCGAACATACGATTTCAGAAATGATTTTAAAAGTAAAAAATTTCTTTCGCTAGGCTCAGCGGCATGGCAAACCATTCTTGGTTTGTCTCCGGCAGAACCAGGCTTGGCCTCTCTGCAAATTATGACTGCAAATGGAAATCTAGCGTTTTCTGCTGGGGGATGGAGTGACTTGCATCCAATTCTAATTTTAAAGGCTGCCGGCTGTGATAATGTTATTTATATCACTCGGACTGGTGGTGATTCTTTATTTGCTCAAGGCATTGCAAAAAGACTTTTAAATTTAGATCGCAGTTGGGATCTACTGAGCACCAGTGCAGAATTTAAAACTAAAAACAATGCTTTGAATAATTCTGGTGATGCAAATGATTTGTCCTCGGCGTGGAGTCAAATTTTCAATGTTGCCAACGCAAACAGCTCTTATATGTATTCTGTTTCTATGGCCGATGCTGTTGTTTGTACAGATTGGAACAAATTTGATATCACAAAAGATTTTCAAAATATGATTAATGAAGCTTACACATCACCAATGGCATTTCCAAACAACAGCCCCTTGCGCAGCGAACTAATTAGCAACGGGGCCGTCGTCTTAAGTGATTTTAAACCTGGATGCCAAGTGAGTGGAGCAAATAAATGAAAGCCATTACGATAACCAGTACAAATTTAATTTTCAAATTTGTCATCATCGTCATTGCGGCAATGACTGTGTTGCTATCGACTGGGTTTGTTCATGCAAACCAAAATCGTCCCACTCATTGGATTGTACTCATTCATGGTCTGGGCGGAGATGCCTCTACCTGGGGATACGCCGAACAAGCACTAAAAAAACAGCTCGAAGAAATCCAACCTCAGTATCAAGTACAAACAGAAAATTTTGCTTATCCATCAGGAGAAAAACATTTACGTACTTTTGATTTTGCAGAAAAATATTTAGGTCCTTTTTTAAGTCAAAAAATAAACGCCCATAACTTAAGAGACCAAGACCGTATCACACTGATCGGACATTCACAGGGCGGCACAATTGCAACAATTTGGTATGGTGATGCTCTCTTAGATACTTTGAAATCTGCTGAAGAAACTATAATTGCTAAACACGTAGATCAAATCATAACTATTGGTACTCCATTTTGGGGATCTAAATTGGCAACTCGATTTACTGACAACAGTAAATTAAATTGGAGCAAAATTGCATTTTTAGAATCACTAGCAAAATTCAACCGTGCCGAGATACAAGATCTCAGCCTTGGCGACAATACAGAATATAAATTTCGACGTACGGCTATCGCTGCCAGCAGAAAACCATCTATCAACAGTATTTTCAAAGCCCGCATGGTTAATATCTCTGGCGTTTTACCAACCAATCCCAATGCCTTATTTATTCCGATTAAAGAGCTAGAAAACAAAAGCCTACAAGAAACTTGGGCTGCAAAGATCGGAAGACAGTTTGTTCAGTTTATGTATTCATATTTTGCCAAATCAAAATTTGGTGGCAACAGACCCGAATCAGATTCGGCAGTAATGGCACCGTCTAGCCGAATGGAATTTATTTATACAGATAATTTGCAAAACGAATCCGAAAATTTAAATTTTGAAAATTTTAAAGATTCTAATATTTTTTCTGATTCGGAATTTATTGTCACCGAATCTCTACATGCACCCGTCGATTTATCCACGCAAGTCGGCATGGCCAGTATCCCACGAACTTGCATCGTAAATCGCCAATGTGCGCATCCTACTTTCGGTTATATATTAGATAGCGCAGCTAACTGCAAATATTCAAACTGTATAGATACCTATCTCAGCGAGCGAAAACTTTTGAATTCTGATGTGGAATGGCGGAAAGCTTCAAAAACAATTGAAAACACCTTGCAAGGATTCACTCTCGATATCACCGTCCGCCTGCCCAGTGACTACGTACTGCCAGATGATTTATGGCAACAACGAAGTGGCCCTGAAGAACTCAGTGGCTCACCATTTTTTAAGGTAGATAATCTATTTTCTCGATACATACATTTTCAAACAACCGGCTTAGAACAACAATTTCCACAGCACCAATATGTCGACATTCAAGTTGCAAGAAAAGGTGAACTGTATTCACAAACTGCAAAATTACGCGAGATCAGCTTTCGCGACAAATCACATACTGATTTACGACTGACTGTGACTGGCATTATCAAACCAAATCTTTTAGCTCAATCACATCCTGTAGATTATAAAAATGCCATGTCAAAAGGTTTTGCACTGCCAGTGACTGTGGAATTACCAGGTTTGAAAATACAGAAAATAATCGCAAAAATAAAACCAGTTTTTTCAACTTATGTTGAGTACTCTGCAAAACTGATTTCAAAGTGACCTTTTGTGTCTGCTCATCTGAAAACTTTTCCTTGTTGATCAAAAACTAACAGCTTTCAATTTTAACAAAAAAATCCCAAATCTATTTTATCAACAGCTCGTGCACTTTTTTGCTCGGCACAACCCTTGCCTTATAGGTTTGTGTAAACGCAAATTGGGGTGTGTCATGTTACAGGTTATTCAGGGTTCACCAGCAGTAAATAGATTGGTGGGGTTGTTAAAAAGTCGCTATGGGTTGGAACTGCGCATTCGCAGTATGCAAGCTGTGAGCTCTGGTAACCTGTTAGATCAGGGTATGCAGGTCCTTCGGGGGGACCTGCATATCCCAATCTCTTCTAATGATCATTATTTTGCAACAGCGCAAATCGTTGGTGGCGAACGCTTGGCCGCAAAAGATCAAAAAAATATCAATGACTTGGTACAAGCAGTTCTTGAGCCTGAATTTTACAATTGGTATTTAAATCAATTAACTGAAAATGCTATTCATGCTCATCAGGTTGAGAACAACTCAACAGTAGTTTCAATGTTCAATCAAAACGATATCAAATCAATAACGCCACCAATTAGCTCTGTTTATTTACACTCAACAGATAGCAAACGATTGTTGCAAGTATCACATGAACTGCACAATCTTTCTGACCGTTGGGCTTATTTACAATACGGAGAATTGGCTGAACAATTACGAAATTCTGATGATATTAAATCTTTGGGTTCATTGACTTTACAAATGGGGTCGATTCACAGTCTTAATACTAAAGACCAGGAAAAAATACTCTCGTTTTTGCAAACCGCAAATTACTCAGAACATCCATTAATGATAATAACTGGCAATGAATCATTAAGTTCATTGGTAGAGAAAAAAACAATCAGCGCAGAACTTGCTGCAGAGCTCAGCAAAAACTGTCTGAACGTTGATCGAGTGTCCTTTGATATGGATCTTCTGCAAGAGACTCTTGAGTTCATGCTGTAAATCTGAGACCATTATGTCATGCAAGCAACGTATGACGAGTTTTTAAATAATTTTTTACTGGCTACTTTTCAGAAAAATCCTGCTTTGAATCCAACCAAAGCAGGTCTTAAAGCTGATGAATTCCACGTTTATCAGCTTGCTGGTGATGCTTCCAATCGTAGATATTATCGTGTTGTTTTCAGCAATCAATCTTGGGTTTTAATGCGCTGGGAACCTTTCGATCCAAACAATTATCCGTTTTTATCAGTTCTAAATCATTTTGCGAAAAACAAGGTTCATGTTCCAACTGTTGTTGGCATGGATTCAAATCTTGGTTTGGTTTTATTAGAAGACCTTGGTGATTTAACTTTGGAAAGAAAATTTTGGGAAAGCCAAAGCCAAGAAAGCTCGATTGCTTTTTACAAACAAGCCATCGACGAGCTCATTAAAATTCATTTCAAAGCTTCATCCGACAAAAGCCCTTGCACAGCTTTTCAAATTCAATTTGATGTAGAAAAATTTCTTTGGGAAATGAATTATGGCAAAGACAATTTATTATCTGGCATTTGCAAATTTTCATTCAGTGAAAAGGGCCAATCTGAAATAACCTCTGTTTTTACAGACATCTGTCAAAAACTGCATAACGAACCAAAATACATCGCTCATCGCGATTATCACTCGCGCAATTTGATGATCAAACTGGATGACATGCGTGTAATAGATTTTCAAGATGCAAGGCTTGGCCCGATTCAATATGACTTGGTTAGCTTGTTCAGAGATTCTTATGTTAATTTAAATGATGAGATTTCGACATTGCTCATTAATGATTATCTTGAAAAAGCCAAACCCTATTTACCAAAAGATTTTTCGCGCACTCAATTTGATGAAATCTATGAGCTACAAACAATTCAACGTTGTTTTAAAGCTTGCGGAAGTTTTGCCAGTTTTTATCAGCAACGCAATGACACTCGTTATTTAAAATACATTTCTCACACCTTACGGCGAGTGCTCAAAAGTTTAACCATGTTTCCAGAATACAAAATTTTCGTTGATGTGTTGATTGATTCTGGTTCACTTGAAAAACAATATGAGAATCTGTAATGTCGACTGAAGCTATGAACGTAATGCTTTTGGCAGCCGGTGAAGGCACCCGTCTTCGCCCCTACACCATAGAAAAACCAAAACCGTGTATTCCTTTTCTAAGTGTTCCCTTGGCATTTTACAGTCTGTCTTTGCTGAGCGAAATCAATGTACACAATCTTGTTACAAATGTTTTTCATTTGCCTGACCAAGTTCAAAATTTATTTTTTAAAATTCCAAAACAATGGAAAAATCTTTCTTTTTCACATGAAAAGGATGGCTTGTTAGACAGCGGTGGCGGCATACACAAAGCCCTGCCACAACTGACCGGGAAAAAAAACTTTTGGGTGATGAATGCGGATGAAATCATTTTACCAAATTTAACTTATCTGATGCGAGACATGTTGCGTTTTCATCAACATCACAATGGCATTGCCACACTGATGACCATGGATCACCCACAGGTTGGACAAAAATTTGGTGGCGCTTGGCTCAAAGACAAAGATGCCGATGGCTGTGGCGTGATAGATATGTTTTCTAAAAAATCACCCGGCCCAGAGTGGCAAGGAAAACATTTTGTCGGCGTGATGTTGTTATCCGACAGAATAGAAAAATATTTTAAACCACGTACCGACCACGAGGTCCCGAAAGAAAACATTCTGTATGACACTTTGACCGCGGCCATACAGAACAAAGAACAGGTTTTTGCCTATCACGCAGATGTACAATGGTTTGAAACGGGAAATCCCACGGATTTTCTTTCTGCTTCGCAATTTTGTTTAAATCAACTGCAACAAAATAATTCTGAATTCTGGAAAGAATTTCTATTGCAGACCATCAGATTGTATTCAACACGAGAGCGCTTGTTGGAATCTGAAAATGATATGGCGGAACTAAAAAAAATTTTGATTCAGTCTTCGCGGCAATAAGAATTCATCTCAAAAATACTTCTTTGTGCAATTAACCAAATTGATTTTATTCTTAGTTGCTAATATATTTTTGATCTTCGTAGCTAGCGTATTTTTGCTATGATTTTTGATTATTACTTTTTTTAGCTAACTAAAAAACTTCGACGACTTTTCCTAATGGAACAGACTTTTTTGCTCCAGTTGTTTTTGGCAAATTTGATGGTAATCCCCAAATTTTATAAGCTGCCAACAACGCAAAGGCAGCGCCCTCGACAGCGCTGACTGGCCAACCAAAGTTTTCCGTGGTTACAACATCTACCTTGGGCAAATGGTACTGGATTCGTTTTTTTAAATAAATATTTTTTGCACCACCACCACAAAGAATTACACAACTTGGTAATTTTGCAGAAAACTTTTGATAAGCACTGGCCACGCTTCGTGCGGTCAGCTCTGTCACTGTCGCCAGCCGATCTTCGTCATTTAGATTTTTCATTTGCTTTAACATCAATGATAAAAAACCTTCACCAAACTGTTCGCGTCCACAGCTTTTAGGCGGAGTCTTGGTAAAATACTGATAACTTTCTAAAAAATGATCAACAACAGTTTGCGCTGGAATTCCTCGCGATGCCCATTGTCCGTTTTTATCGTACTTGAATTCACCGCTGGTATTTTTTTGTATCAACAAATCTATCAACATATTAGCTGGCCCTGTATCAAAAGCTTTTTCAACAACACCTTTGGAGTTGATCAAAGATAAATTACTGATCCCACCCAGGTTGTGCAAACTGATACGTTTATGATCCATCAATCGATGGTAAACAATTTGATGAAACAAGGAAGCGATCGGAGCGCCTTGGCCCTTGAGAGCTAAATCCGCAACACGAAAATCTGAAATCACTGGAACTTGAAATGTTTCTGATAAATAAGAGGCCTCACCAATTTGCAGAGTAGCTTTGGGTGGCGCATGAAAAACAGTTTGACCATGCAAACCAATGGCTTCAAAAGACCATTTTTTTTGTTTAGATATTTTCTTTAATTGATCGCGGTAAACTCGACCAAGGTCATGATGTAATGTAGCTAAATCTTCAACTGCTAAATTATTCTGACAAGCCAAACGTAAATTTTTTTGAATTTCGGCATCAAAGCTGACGGCGGCTTGATCGACAAAACGGATGGAAACATCTTTATTTTTACGAATAACATCGCATAAGACAAAGTCTATGCCGTCGATGCTGGTACCATTCATAATACCAACGATTCGTAATACCTTCTTCCGTGAAAGCTCATTCAATCGCATGCTTTAAGCTTGCCCGAAGCTTGAGCTTGAAACAAGGATATAAGTTGGCTTTGAGTGGAACGCTTAAATTTTTGATTTTTTAAAAAACTATGGCGCTAAAAATTTATTATCATTTTTCAAAAGCTCATAACGTCGATCAACCATATCAAACAATGAGTCTTTAGCGACGCCGATGACTTCACCATTAAAGCTTTTTGACATTCCAGCGACTTGAGCAGGATTGCGATCTAAACCTAGACCATTCGGCGCAAGTGAATGAGATCCAGGCATGTCCATTGGATTTGTCATTGACGTTGGCATTGAAGAACTTGAACCACCTGCAGGAGTGTCAGCGAAAGAATCGCCGGCAGCATCTGCGCCTTTGGCTTGTGCTTCGGCCTTGGCTTGTAGGTCTTTCATTTCGTTATTAAATTTATTTAAATCAGCGTGCGACATACCTAAACTGTTAGAGCTTTGTCCTGGCGGGATTGTCATCATGTCACCTGTAAGTATTTTTCCTTCAGGCGTTGTCACCGCTCCTGTTTTATCATCAAATTTCCAACCTTTTTTCTCTAGATCTTTTTGCACGTTTTTTAATTTTGCCAAATTAACATCTGCCTGAGGACCAAAATTTGAATTGTTGTTCGCATTTGGATTTGGCACGGTTGAGTCTGCAGCATGGCCTGGATTTGTGTCGTCGAAATTAACAGCTCCGACTGTCATACCTCCCGTGTCTGTTACTTTTCCTAAATCATTATTGATTTTTACTGAAGCTCCTACGCAGGCAATATATGCAGCACACCTCCAGCCACCACCACTTGCAATGCCAGCCGGGCTACATGCGGCAAAAGCCTTATAGCCACAAGCCAAACCAACTATAGTTGCCGTAGTTTTTGCCGTCTTAGTCTTTTGTACATTTTTTGACGCTTCAGTTTTAATTGTTTCTGCCTGTGGAGCCGCCGCTGAATTTGCACCAGCTGACGTAGGCACGACAACTTGTGTGGGTGTCAGCGTAGCTGTACCGTATGCAGCTCTATCCGCAAAGGCTTGCGATGACATCATCATGCTTGACGAAACAATGAATGAAAAGACGACTGATCGCTTTTTAATATTTGATGACTTGGATTTCATTGTTCCCCCAAATTAAAAATCATTTTCAAAAATTCAATTCACTTTTTACTGTCCCGCTACTGTCCAGGAACCAAACTGGTTTTTGCTTCACGATAACGATCATTTACTTTTTCCCAATTTGATTTTGACCCCGCAGCAGAAACTTGCGCAGCCAAGGCTGACGCCGGAGTTTGTGAAGCCAAGTTACGATTTGGATCTTTAGCTCCACCGGGTAAATAAGCTTGATATGAACCGCCACCAGAAGAGCCGCGAGAGCCACCACCACCGCCACTGTCGGTGCCAGATAAAATATTAGTGTTTAAACCTTTTGCTCCACCAGTTTTTTCTTTACCATCTGTACCAGAACCACTGCCGCCGCCTGCGCCACCACCAGCTCCGCCGCCACTGCCAGGTGCAAGCGAACTTCCGCCGCCACCGCTAGAACCATGACCAAGACCAGCTAACGGATTGGCCGCACCATCACCGCCGCCATCACCACCAGTAGGCACAGTCAGGCTCGGATCACCAGTTCCAGAATTTCCAGAACCACCAACAGTCGGAGTTCCAGAAAACAAATTCGCATTACCACAGCCCGCAGCACCAGGACTGCGCATACAAATACAAGTAGTGTTGTTTTTATTTTTAGCATCACTGCAATCGACGATGTTTTGATTGTTTTCTGTTTTGGTTGCAGCTTCACAGCCTGACGCTGATTTTTGCGCGGTAATTGCAGTGACTAAAGTTAGGCCGGCAGAGGCGAGATTCCATTTGTAATCAATCCCGCAAACCGTAAGTTGCTCTTTGACTGCCACGCCAACCGCGGGAAGATTAGCCGTAAGTGCTGCAGAATCATATCCTGCAGACATATCACCCGCAGCTACCGCCGTGGCAGCAGCAGCTGCTGCTGCCGTATCACATGCTGCCATTGCAGCACCGACGGCGGCACACGAGTGATTACATATTGCCATTGCGCCACCGCATGCTACATTATACGCGGTCAATGCATTTTGCACATTCTTCATTGTGCTATCAATTTTTTTACAAGCATCTCCAGCGCTAGTCGACTGACCGATTACAGAAGTCAACCCTCCTGCGATTGCAATTGCTTTTGCAATCCATGGGCTAGAAACACTTAAACAACCATACTTTGCAGCTTGCGCAGATAATTTACAGTGATTAATCTTTGTATTTAAAGCCAGACATGCTGGAAGTTTCATCGAAGCCGGAGACTTTGCCGCCAAACCGGTCTGAGCCGCCGTAATGTTTGCAATAACAGCCGTTGCCTTAAGGGGTTGCTCGACTTCTCTAATATCTCCAAACGCATTTGCATCCAAAGAAACAATTCCTAAACACAAAATAATCAAAAAATTCATTGATGCAAAAAAAGACAAAGCAAAAAACTTAATTTTTTTAAATATTAAAAATTGAAATGAAATAGACGATTTCATGCAGAGCCCCCTCGCACTTCTATTATTATATCGGTCTAAAGACTGGTTCGCTTGAAAATATCTATCCCACCCGAGAAATAAAATGAGACACAGCCCACGCTACTCTAAAAACGATTTGAACTAAAAAATTAAACAAGTGTCTCAAAATGATTGTCTTATTTTGAAACGAAATCGAATTGCGTTATTCGTTAATATAATTGCTTAGAGTATATGTTATTAGTTCTTTAAATTTATGGAATACGAATTGACCACCGATTTCTAGCGCCCGACCGGACTTTGCATGCCAAGAGCAGAGTGCGAAGCGACGTGATTATAGTAAATTTATCAACTGCACAGATACAAAAATAAATAAATGCATGACCACTTTCCACAAACAGAAACACAAGTAGAGGCACAGATGGAGGTAGAGAGAGACGCAAACAAATTAAATTTAAATTATTTTAAATTATTGACAAGGTTTTTTTAGATCGAGGATCACCCTGAACAAGGGAACGTAACTGTTTTTAATAAAACAAAAGCAAAAATTATTTTACACACCGCTATGGCTTGATAACAATTCATTATGAACTCTGAATGTATCGTTCTTGATTTCAAAAAATGCTGATTCCTAAACCTATGATATATCAATATCGAATCATTATTGATCGCACTGTCGATCGTTTTAACAAACATGAAATGAAGGGTATTTTTATGAATAATTCATCAAAATTAACAGCAACAGATTTACCTTTATTAAAAACAAAAGAACTGCGTAATTTGAAAAATTCCGAACTGGATTCGCACATCAAATCCCTAGCTCGACAAGAAAGGGAACTGCTTACCCAAGTTCTTCATGTCATCAAAGAAATCGACAACCGCAGACTGTATCTTGAAATGAGCTACAGCAGTTTGTTTGCTTATTTAACAGAAGCCGTTGGTTATTCGGCAGCCAGCGCCCAACGACGTATCGATGCAGCCAGGCTCTTAAATGAAATTCCATCCTTGTCGGCAAAAATTGAAAGTGGTGAAATTCATCTGACCCAGGCCTCGATGATTCAGAAAGCTGCCCGTGAAATCAAACGCACTCGACAAATCAAAGTTTCAACTGATGACAAATTGGAATTGCTGACCTCGCTCTCTGGCAAAAACCAACGAGACACTGAAAAACAAGTGGCGCAGTTTTTTGACATGCCGGTCATTCAAAAATCGGTTGAGAAAACTCAGGCCGATGACAGTGTTCGCTTAGAAATCACTTTGACGAAAAGCCAATATGAAAAATTGAAACAGGCGCAGGCTTTGGTATCGCATGCCCTGCCAAGCAATCAAATTGTCGATTTTATCGAATACGTCTGTGACAGAGTCATTAAACAGAAAACTATTTCTGCAACCGCGTCTTCCAAAAAAACATCTGCAAATTTATCGCAGCCTTCTGCCCCATCCGTAACGGCAATTCATTCAGAAATTTTGTCTGTGGCTACTTCCCCAGGGGAAGTGTCTGGCAAAGAATTAGCAAATTTACAATCAGAATTAATTTCGACGAATCTTATAAATTCATCAGCTCAAATAACGTTTCTCAATCAACGAAACCCTACTAATCAGATAAAGCCAACCACTCTGGTCAATTCCGCAGCGCAAATGTATTCATCTATCCATACAAAGCCTAATGCCCAGACAGACTCTTCATCTCTTGAAAAATCATCCAATCATACAGAATCAACAAACAAAGGCTTTCCGAGAAAAATCAAAAAGTCTGCATTATCTCGCCTTGCAGTTTGTCAGTATCGCGATTCTAAAACAGACAAGCTCTGTGGCAGCACTTGGTTTTTACAAGTCGATCACAAGCACAGCCAATGGGCCGGTGGAAACAATCAAATCGAAAACGCAACCGTACTTTGTTCTCAGCATAATAATTTAAAATACCGCCGAGAGGTTCATTTAAAATAACTCAAAATAAAATTTCTTAAATTTATAACCTTTTCCGTTTTTGATTATTTATAGACTGTTTTATCTTTGATTAATGGACCTACTCACAGTTCATTTTTTATTGCTAATTGACATATATGTCAGTTTTTGATAACATTTCTGACATATGATTACTAGAATGCTTAAGCCACCAGAATCTAACAGTTTTTTCTTGTTTGGGCCGCGTGGTTCTGGCAAATCTACGCTTCTGAAGTCACATTTTTCAAACAAAAACGTTCAATGGGTCAACCTACTACATCAAGCAACTGAGTTGGAATTAGCTCAACGTCCTGATTATTTATTAGAAAAATGGAAAGCTAATAAAACAGAATGGATTGTGATTGATGAGGTACAAAAAATTCCCCGCCTGCTAGACGTAGTTCACCATGGCATTGAAGAGCATAAAATTAAATTTGCTCTAACTGGTTCCAGCGCTCGAAAGCTCAAGCGTGGAAGCGCAAATTTATTAGCCGGTCGTGCTTTTGAATATAAATTATTTCCATTCTCTGCAATTGAACTGGGTAATCAATTTAATTTAGAACGCGCCTTGCAATTTGGCTTATTGCCCAAATTGTGGAATGAGCAATTAGGTGTAGATGAGGCCACTGATTTTTTAGCAAGTTATGTAAATACATATTTAAAAGAAGAAATTGCGGCAGAGCAACTTGTTCGAAATTTAGACCCCTTTCGCAGGTTCCTGGTGAGCGCTGCCCAATCAAACGGAAAAATTATAAACCACGCAGCTATCGAGAGAGACTGTGGTGTGTCCAATAAACAGTCCGAGCGACATTTTGATATTTTAGTAGATACACTTATTGGCTCGTTCCTTCATCCCTACAATAAATCCATACGCAAGCGCCAGACACAAAAGGCTAAATTTTATTTTTTTGATAATGGCATCGTTCGCGCTTTACAACGGCTGACTGAATATGATGTTGCAGGCTCTAGCTTTGAATATGGCGACTTGTTTGAAACATTTTTAATTAATGAATTTATTAAAATTGAGAGTGCCATGAAAAAACGATGGGAATTTTCTTACTTTCAATCCAGCAACAGTACAGAAATAGATCTGATTATTGATAAGCCAAAAGGTAAACCTATTTTAGTCGAAATTAAATCCTTTAACAAATTTATTGAGGATAAGGTTACAAACTTTAGCGTGCTAAAAAATGATATTGATCACGAAGTTGCGTATTTACTTTCTAATGACCCTAACGAGCGAGAATACAAAGGCATTCGCTGTTTGCATTGGCAAGAAGGGCTTAAAGAAATTTTTGATCTTTAAAATTATTTTATAACAAGGTTATAACCAAACTCAAAATCCAGAAATTCGACCCACAGCAAGGACATAGGCCCAGTCACTAATACCCCAAAAAAATGTTCGTTTGCTTTTAACTTAAACCTAAAACCGATCAGGCGGGGGATTTAAAATTTTACCGGTTACACCTGGGCCACCAAGCTCATAATCACGAGCGGATCCATTGACTTCATTTTTTAAAAATTTACCATCTACTAATTTGACTGAATAACCAGTTCTGCCACCGGCCTTGCATGAACCTGGGGTGAAATTTTCCAATGCTTCGTCAGATCTTACCTCTGTCAAACATTTACCAAATCTTGAAGTGTCCAAAGCATAACTGTCAGGACTGACCTGTTGCCAAGAGGTCAACAACTGACCAAAGCTATTGAGCATGTAAGATAGTTTATTAACCTCTACTGTTTTCTGAGTTGTGGTCACGGTTTCAATTTGCGAACGAATGCTGAATTTTTTTTCGTTGGCATCACCCATCGCTCTTGAACCCAAATCTCCGCGCAACATAAATTGAAATTTAGAGTCATAACCTTTTTGAATTCGCAGTAAATAATTATTATAAAAATCTGGATCAATTGAATAATAAGTACTGTCAAACTGATCAGGCGCAATGGCCGCGATTTCTAAATTTCGTAAAAACGGAGCTGTTCTTAGTTGATCATTCCACGCCAACGGATCACCATTTCCGCTTTTGTTTGCATTGATATCTTCAACTCCATAAAAATGATCATACCATTTATTACTGATCATACCGTTTGTATGAATGACTTTTTCAAACTGTGCTGCAGTCATTTTGCTATACACACCAGCTTGGTCACCGCTGTAACGGCTGAAATTTGGTACCAATCGTTGAATGCCGCCACTGACAATCGAAGGCGTAATCACGCCGACAGCATTGCTGGCAGAAACTCTTGGTGGTAAAAGTTTATCTGATAAATCAGCACCACCCCAGGCACCATTTGACTGCGTTTGTCCCGGGCTCCATGTCGATCCATACCAAGGACCAATGCGACCACCAAAGGGTTTGGCGTAAGCAACTGCTCGCAAGGTGACTGAACCCAATGGCGAGAATGGAATTTTTGGAGTGGCCTTTGCCGAAACACCGATATAAGCCACGCACCACGGATTTTTCTCAAAACCCAAAGAGCTGCGATAAAGCAAAGCCGCTGGCGAAGCTGTCGCTGGTTCAGATGCAAAATCCAATAATTGTCTAACATTGGCAGCACCAAAAACAGAGGAAGCATTTGCTGGAACCACTGAACGATCCAATTGCGTTGCCTGAAAAGTGACGCTGTTATTTGCGCCACAGATACCATCAATATAATAATAAAGCGGTAGAATAAAAACTTCGCTCAACCATTTCGGTGGAGCATCAGGACCAACCGCATTGCAACTATCTAATGACAATGAATTTAAAAATGAAAACCCAGCTTCGTTGTTTTCAGAGCCAACTCCCTCTGCTCCGTATTTGCTAGAAATACTTTCACGATTTGGGTAACTTAAATTTTTTATCAGTGTTTTGTAAACACCCATGCGAACAGATTCACCATCAATATCCAATGGATTTCCGGTGCTCATTTGATTTGCCAAGGCTAATAACAACTTTTTCCGATTGGCCACATCTGTTTTGTAAATGGCAATATGCTTCACAATATTTAGCCAATTCTCGGCCATGGCATTTGTACAGATTCTTGAAATATTAGCATTGGCCGCATTAATTGCTGCAGCAATCGAACGCTGGAATGAGAAAAAATTAAATGGGTCACTGGTCAAGCTAGGAGCCACAGGCTTCGGCACAACTTGCGCCACAGAATCTTTGCAATATGAAACACCACCATAGCCATCAAATGGTGAATACGTCGTACAAAATGACGGAGCCTTAGTAAAAGGAACATCCTGACTGTCGTCCATCACCGCAGGCATCGCACCACTGGCCGGTATATAAGGCGTACCATCAGTTACCCCAACCATTGCAGCAGACGCCCCAGCCGTACCCAAAACCCCATAACGAAATGTCAGCAATTTATAAGACTGTCTAATTTGATAATTCACATGCGCTATGGCGTTCAACATCTCTGCTTGTTTGCTGGCACCATAATAAGCGGCCAGATCCACAGAATTTTGCAGATTTATTTTATGATGTACCAACAAACCAACATTAACGATCATCGCAAAAAAAACAAATAGCACTTGAAAAATCAAGGCAACAAAAAGCGCGACCTGACCACGTCGATTTGTTAACAACGATAGATATGAAAATTTTGGTCGCACTGATGACATTTTGAAATTATAAAACTGATCTCAAGCTATGGCCATGATTAAAAAATATGTAGCGAAAGCAATTCAGAGAACTCGACATTTATCTAGTTTTCTAGAACGATTTTTTACTAATCCGATCGCAGCAGATTTTTTTCTTTCTTTGACAGCCTTTCCAGAACTGGTCAAACTTATTATCAGCAGATTGATGAAAGCTATTTAAAAAATTAAAGGCTTTGGCAATTTATAAAATATTATTTTATCAACCTGCCAAGTTTAAATAAACGTAACCATCGAATTGAGGTCAAGGATGACTTTGCAGCAAATAAAATCTCGTTTTCATTTTCAGAAACTTGGTAACGGAATGCTGGTCATTTCTTTTTTTGTCGGCGTGGTCATTGCCTGCATCAGTCGTTTTGCACACGGCGAGATTTTATTTGAAGGTTACTCGAAAGTTCTATCTGGATCTATTCCAATCGGTTATTCGATCTCACGTTACGAGTATGATCAAAAGAAAAAACAATTTATCGCAACCACATTTTTGAAAACAAATCAATTGGGCGGAGACCTTACTGAATCATTAAAGGCTTATGCCGATGAAAATCTGCAACCCATTTCATACAACTATACAACCTTGGTCGGCAAACAAGCCAAAATGATCGATGCCACGTTTAAAAAAGGCAAAATGACTGCAACCATTCGTGAAAATGGAAAAATTAAAAAAACCACAGTCAGCGTGCCAAAAGAAAAAGGAATTTTTCTGAGCACCTTCCTTGTTTACATCATGCTAAAAAGTCCGAAAGGTTTGCAAGACGACAGCACCTATAACTTTGAAGCCATCGCCGAAGAGGACGCAACGATCTCTAAGGGTTCTGCAATCGTAAAAGGTGAAGACAGCTTTAATGGTATCAAAGGCCTAAAAGTACAAAATGATTTTAAAGGCGCAAAATTCAATTGCATCATCACCAGCAAGGGCGAAATTTTATCTACAAAATCACCCGTGCTTGGTATTGGCACCGAGCTGGTTTCAAAACCCTCAGAGGCTACTGCTAGTTTTCAAATTCCGAATGCAGTCCTGACGTCATTATTTGGTGAAGTTCCGACAGGACAAAAAAATGAAGTCTCACGCAAAGCCCTAACCCCTGCCGGATCGCCAAACAAACAAGAGGGTGTGCCTGCCGGCAAAGGTATTCAAATTAAAACTCAACAAAACACAGAAGAAAACACACAACATTCTGAAGATAATGATAAGAAAAACGGGAGCGGAAAATAATGAGAACAATCGTCGGCCAACATTTTCTAATTGGCGTATCTGGACACACCTTAACCAATGATGAGAAAAAATTTATAGTCGAAAATAATATCAGCGGAGTCGTTCTTTTTGGTCGTAATTGCAGCGAACCCAAACAAATTCGTGATCTCTGTGCCGAGATCCAATCGCTACGCCATCAAATGATTGAAAAAACTCCTCTCTACGTTGCTATTGATATGGAAGGCGGACGGGTCGCTCGTTTAAAAAAACCATTCACACAATGGCCAGCGCTGAAAAAATTAGGTGACTTGGATTCACCAACGACATCTTTTAGTTTTGCTCAAGCCATGGGTGCAGAATTAAAAGCTGTTGGAATTAATTTAGATTTCGCACCTTGTTTAGATGTTTTTTCCAATCCAAAAAACACTGTCATTGGCGATCGTTCAGTCAGCGTCGATCCAGAAATGGTTGCCAAACATGCAACTGCTTTGATTCGTGGATATTTTAAATCCGAAGTCATTCCATGTGGCAAACATTTCCCTGGCCATGGTGACACAGTTATCGATTCACATGAAGATCTACCCATTGAACAATCTGATTGGGAACGACTGCAAAGCCTTGAGCTGATTCCTTTTGTGAAATCTTTTAAATCTAAAATGGATTTATTAATGACCGCACACATTCATTTTCCAAAAATTGATAACGAGTGGCCAGTTACCCTGTCAGAAATTTTTCTAAAACAAATTTTGCGTGATAAAATGAATTACGAAGGTTTGGTCATCACAGATGATTTGGACATGAAAGCCCTGGCAAAACATTATGATCGCACGCAAATTCCAGTGCGCGCTCTGCAAGCTGGTTGTGATTTGTTGTTGTATTGTAATGAACCCGAATCACCCCCGCGAGCTATTGAATCCATTTTAAAAGCGCTTAAAGATGGCCAGCTGAAAGAGTCTGATCTACGCAACACTTATAAAAAAATATTGGCAATGAAAAAACAGAACATCCCAAACCCTGACCCAGCCCCTTGGAATGAAGCACAAAGTTTAATTGGTCATCCAGATCATTTAAAACTTTCGTTATCCATCTTAAAGGGCGAACCAATGACGGAGCCACAAGATGATCCAACAACAAGGCACATGGCCACATAAAAAAAGTTTTCTAAATCTTATAGATTCAATTATATTATCAAAGCCAATTCTTATTGGCCTTGTATGTTTTCCGCTGTCTATCTTTTCTAACACAGCCAAAGCCAACCCTGATTGGAGCGAAGGCGCAATAATACCCCAGGGTGGCCGCGCCAACATTTATGAATTAAAAAATGATGAGTGGCAAAGTTACATTAAAAACGGAAAATTACACACGCAAATTTATCCCGTCGAAGTCACCGGTATCTTGGCACCCTACAAACCAATTAAAAAATTAGTCGATTCAAAACCAAACGATCCCTTCCGTTATTTCATGCAACGATTTGCAAAAGGTGTAATGGATGTTAAAAATTTCAACGACGTGCTTCGTTGGGTCGGCATGAATGAGTATCCCTTGGAAACAGATACGGGAATTTATTCTGTCCCATATCCTAATGATGAACGCCCCGATTATTTAATTGGATTCAGTTTAATCAATCGAACAATGTCTAACGGTCATGATGCCTTGGGATTTACTATTTCATGTGCCGAATGTCATTCAAGCCGACTGTTTGGCAAAACTGTTTTAGGATTAACCAATCGTTTTCCAAAAGCGAATGAAACATTCGTCAAAGTAAAAAAAGGATTGCCAGCCTTAGACCCCTTGGTCTTTCAAATGTACAGCGGAGCTACTGAGGCCGAATCTGAAATGGTTGCCGATGCGAAAAAGAATTTACGTTCTGTTGCCGCCATTCAGCCTTTACAGTTAGGATTGGATACTTCACTGGCTCAAGTGTCTTTATCATTGAACATGCGCAATCCAGATGGCTATGCCACCAAGTCCAAACATTACGAAAACTTTCCGCGACCAGATATGCTGGATAATTTTTCAGCGGACTCTAAACCTGCTGTTTGGTGGAATTTAAAATACAAAAATCGATGGTTGTCCGATGGTTCTGTCGTCAGTGGCAATCCAATATTTACTAATATCTTGTGGAACGAAATTGGCCGCGGCGTGGATTTAAAAATCTTAGAAAAATGGTTAGACGAAAACGATCAAAAAATTCGTGAACTGACCTCGGCAGTGTTTTCTATTGAAGCACCACGAATCACTGATTTTTTCCCAGCAGAAAATATTGATTTGGCCAAAGCTCAAAAAGGCCAAGTTGTTTTTGAAAACACTTGTGCCCGTTGCCATGGTCATTATGACAAAGCATGGGATTTACCAATTGCCAAACAACAACCTCTCGTTTGGCAATTACAAACAATCAAAGTTCGTTATCCGCAAAAAACGCAAGTTAAAGACGTCGGCACCGATTCCAATAGATACCTAGGTATGAAGTCTTTGGAAAAATTAAATGATCTCACTATTTCCAAAAACAATAACACCGTGATCAAAGCACAGGTTGGTTATGTACCACCGCCATTGGTCGGCATCTGGTCGCGCTGGCCATATTTGCATAACAACTCAATTCCAAATTTATGTGCCTTGCTGACTCGAGCAAGTGATCGCCCACAAATTTATTATGCTGGCGCAGCCAATGACCAAAAAACAGATTTTGATTTTCAATGCAATGGTTATCCTTTAGGAGACAAAACACCAGACGCCTGGAAAAAATCTGAATTTCGTTACAACACCAAACGCGAAGGAATGCACGCCACTGGCCACGACGAGGGAATATTCATAGAAGATGGCAAAGAGCTTTTATCTGTAGAAGATAAAATGAATTTGATTACATATCTTCAAACGTTGTAACCAAATAAGAACAGACGTCATAACTCAGTGTCGAACTTTTTGACGTTTTTTGCTCTACCCTAAAATTCATTCACAAATTTGCAGTTTTTTTCGAACTTAAATCCGCATCCCAAGATTGCGGCAATCACATGCGCTAATATCCATTCATTATGAAAAACACCAATGGATTTAGCTTAGGATGGATGACTGCTTCGATGGCCCTACACACGGCGGCCGCTTCGGCTTTGGTTTTTGCAAGCATTGATGCAAACAATTCACAACAACATCACAGTCTTAAAAAACAACAGCAATTGATTGAATTTCAAATTCAAGATGAAAAAATACAAACTGATGAATCCCCATCGTTAACAACAGAATCTATTGTTGAACAAGACAACGAACAGACAAAAGAACCTACTGAAGAGATTATACAAAAAAACTCTGCAGTAATAAAATCATCTGAAACTGCAGACCGTCAATTGGCAACCTCTCCAATAAAAAATAAAACAACCACTCTACCCAATAAAAAAGTTTCCACAGCAAAAACTGAACAAAAAAGTCCAACGACTGACAATCAATCTGAACCTCAATATGTGGTCATGGCCCCAGTTGCAACAGCTTCATCGATTGCTGAAGAGACCAGCGATAAACAAACTGAAAAACAAACTCAAGAGCTAACTCAAGAACAAGAAGTCCTCGACGACCCTTCGCAAAACATGTCAGCAATCGCTAACAATTCTTCAGCAGAAGAAGCCTTAGATATTCCAGAACCACAGCCAGTTGAGATATCCAAACCTACAACAACAAAAAACACAACGAGCTCTGCCGGCCCGGCAATCGCCATTAATAACAACCAAGATTCTGCATCAAACATTCGAACTCTTGAACAGCTCAAACAAGTTCCCGGCAACGAGGTCCCCAAGTACAACAGTGATGATCGTTTTCATAAACGACAAGGCGATGTTACTTTTTGGGCTTACGTGAATAAACAAGGATCATTAGAAAAATTTAAATTGGTTGAAAGCACAGGTTTTCGCGAATTGGATTTTAAAACCTTACGAGTTCTACGCTCGTGGAAGTTTTATCCTGGACAAGAAGGGTGGGTTGAAATTCCTTATTCTTGGTCACTCAAGGGTGAAGCTCAAATAAAACCAACAACTTTACGTCGTTCTAGCGAGCTCTAAAAGGCTGAAGAGTTTTTCAACAGCCCGCTAATAATTTAGACACAATAGACAAAATAAAAATGCCCAGATCAACCGGGCATTTTTAATACGAATCAAAATTTAAAACTTAAAGTAACTGGTAGTTATAAAACCTTAGTCAGCAAAAAGTTTTTTAGGCGATTTAGTAGAACCTTCAGTTCTAGTTTTTGATTTACGTTTTTTGCCTTGATTTCTAGTTTTACGAAGTCTTCTGTGTTCAGTTGCTTTTGTTTTTGATGCCATTTGAAACCTCTAGATTTTTTAAATTTTCACCCTGCGGTGTTGTGCAAGGCGAAATAACTACCAAATCGGAACAACCAAGTCAACTGAGTGTCTATCTAAAGATAAATCTTCTGGAGAATTTTGGTAAGCATAGTGAAAAGCGAATTTAGGACCAATAAAACCCAAACCAGCGGTGTACTTGTTCGTAGCTTTTTCATTATCACGCTGCGCACCCCAGCGCAAAATGAACCAATCATTCATATAACTCTCAATCCCTGCCGCAAAAAGTGGGCGAACCAAACCATAATTTGAATCCGTTGTGATATCCATTTTGACTCGCACAAAACGTTTGTAATTCATAGTCGCAGCCAAACTGCCACTTTGTTTTAATCGGTAAGCCTCTGGAACTGTTGAAGAAGGCGGAATCATATTATTAAAAACCGTGGCAAATCCCAAACTACTGTTGGGCGCCCAAATAAAACCTGTCTCCATATTGGTCTGGGCATAGCTTGTTTCTGGCAAACGATCATTTTGATGTAATACCGCCAAACCAAAAGCTGTCTTTTGCGTCATAAAATTACCCAGCGAAACCTTAAACTGACGTCGCATGGCCTGATCTTGAGTCTCTTGCAAATATGCAAATGAGGTCGGAACCACGGTTTCACGCATATTGTCTGTCACACTGAGGGACAAATCCTGAACGGGTTCAATAGACACAAGCGGGGACTGTTGCCGAGTCAAACCATAACCGGCAGAAAAATAATAACCACTGATAAAACCAAGACTGGCTGGATTTACAAACGGCGATTCGCTGGCTTCGATGGCCGCACGCCCAGCATCACCTGTCGCTGCCGAAACAGAGCCAACATGAGCCCTGGCTTGAAGAAGAAAAAAATTGAAAATAAGAGCTAAGATAAGATTTTTGTTACGCACCGGACCCTCCATGCTCGCTCAGTAAAAACTCAATCAACCTGATCAAGTAACAAAAACTGAACGAGAGTATAGACACCAATATAGGCTATCAAGGTTTAGTGCGCAGACACAAGGTGAGATATGCAGAACATGGATATTGACCGCTGACTCCACAGCCAAGATATCGACCCATATTTATATTAGCATCCAACGATAAATCAACCGAAGACGCTGGAGAACGATACGAACCATTTGACTGAATCTGATTAACAATTCCTTTAAAAAAAGTGTCATCATAAACAACTGGCGCGCTGCCACCACTTGCATAACAAACATTATCATCCATCTTCGGCACTATACATCGACGTGAAACATTGATGTCCCATTTGTCAGCAGGCAAAAATCTGCGCAAAGCATGAAACAAAGCCGCACGCTCAGGATATTTTGAATTGTACAAACCATCTTCGCGCATATATGGCGGAACATTATTGCCTGGCGAATAGTAAGGTTCAGAAGGACACAAAACAGTATAGCGTTCAGCACAAATTCTATTGGTTAAGCTAGCAGTCACCGGTGTGCGATTGATAGGACAACCAAGATTTACTGTAGCTTGAGTAGAGCCGGCAGCTATAAAATCAACAGCAGGCAAGCCAAAATCAGGATTGATCGGCGACGCACACAACGTTCCAGAGGTGTACTCTGTCCCAGGACACTCATACTGATTTGTCGTTGTATTTAATATTTTTAAAAAATGGTCCTTACGATAGAAAGTATTCTGACGATCTTTATTCAAAACAATTTTAAATTTATAATCACATTTCCAAGAGCTTCCATCATTAACCTGATTTCCAGTTTTCAAATTAAACTCTTGCAGCCCAGTCAGCGCATCCACAGAAGGATATTGATCCGTCCCTTGATGCATATTCACCACGCCAAAATACGGACGAAAACCTACACCATAAGCTTTTGTTTTATCGGTGTCTAATGTCGAAGGCGAAGCTAAACTCGTTGTCGTTAAGCTGTCTACCAAATCAGCCTGACCAGTGGCAAAACCCACAGTTAAATAACTCTGGTCATAATTTGAAATTAAATTTGCATTTTGAGCACCATACGCCGACGGAATATTTAAACGCGCATCCAAATATCGATTATTAGACCCCGTAATTCCCGGAATTTCATGCACCAAAGATTTTGGATGAGTTGAAAAATATCCTGCAACAGAGTCAGATGATAACGGCTCCATTATCATTTTAGCTGGAGAATCTCCAGCAACCTCTCCGCCCCCGGTTAACAGCTTCATCAAATCAGTGCGTACAGCATTGCGTTTGCGCAATGACAATTGCAACTGCACACCATTTACTGTTGGATGCGTCTGTAACAAAGATTTAAATTTTCCTGGTATAACTTCCGGGTTGTAGTTTTTGGTGATCGTCTGGAACTGAGTGATAAAATCCGAATTCATCTGCAAACCAGCAGTTTGAGAAATTTTAAAGTCTTTAAATCCATTGCCCGTTGGCACATCTGCTGGATTGTCATAAGCGCCAACTGCCCAAGAAAAATATGGCGTTGAAACTTCTGTGCTTGAAACATTTAAGGCGCAAGACATATGCGCAATTTGATTCACTGAAACATCATATGGAAAAGGTAATTTGGCAAAAACAGGATCCACAGAAACCGCTGCCGATTCGTTCAACGCATCATCCAACGTTGCGCCATCACTTTTGAAACCTGATTTGGTACAATTTTGAAAAAGAAAAACAGGAACAGAAACAAGAGCAACAATGCCAATAGCTTGAAACCAACGTTTCGCTTTGATTTGTCGACCAGTCATATTGTTCCCCCTCGTTTCAGTCTAACATAGCCTGGCATCAGGTCCAATTCTGCGATCAATTGTCGATCATTTATCTGTAAAAAGCTGGCATTTCGTCTCAGTTTGAAGCAAAAAATTAGACTCTATGACACAGTATTTTGACTTGTCTCCAGACCAAGGGTTTGAGACTAATTTAAACTATGTCAAATTCAAATAAAGTCAAAAAAGCAATCATCCCAGCCGCCGGCCTTGGAACTCGTTTTTTACCAGCAACAAAAACGGTTCCCAAAGAGATGCTAACCATCGTCGATGCGCCGATTATTTTCTACGTTGTTGAAGAGGCTGTTAAGGCCGGAATTGAAGATATCGTACTTATCCAAGGGCGAGGCAAAACTGCGATCGAAGATTTTTTTGATACTTCGTATGAGCTTGAAGACAAGCTTGCCAAAGATGGCAAATTAAATTTGCTTGAGCGTTTAATTAAAATTCGCGAGATGGCAAATATCATCAGCGTGAGACAAAAACAACCCCTGGGACTTGGTCATGCAGTTTTGTGTGGCGAGCGAGTGATTGGCGACAATCCATTCGCAGTGCTCTTGGGTGATGAAATTATGGTACCGAAAAGCAATTCTCTTCACAACACCACGGCGCAATTGACGGCGCACTTTGAAAAAACTCAATCGTCAACTGTTGCGATCATGCAGGTGCCCGATCAAGATGTTTCCAAGTATGGAATCGCCGACGTTTCAACAAGCGATGCTGAAGGTTATTTTAAAGTAAATGGCTTCGTCGAAAAACCAAAACTTGAAAATGCCCCAAGCCGCTGGGCATTGCCTGGGCGTTATGTTTTTTCATCGCAAATTTTTAAATACTTAAAAAATGCCAAGCCAGGTGTTCTGGGTGAAATTCAACTGACGGATTCAATGAATCAGTTGGCCAAAGAACAAACAGTTTACGCGACAGCTTTTCAATCGCAAAGATTTGATGCTGGCGACAAGCTTGGTTATCTCAAAGCAAATATCGAGGTTGGCCTGATGCACCCCGAATTAAAAACAGATTTGAAAAATTATCTCATAACTCTCAGTCAACAACTGCAAGGGGAAATTAAATGAGTTTTAAATTTGTACTGCCAATTTTCATTTTATTCGCAGCTTTTTCCACAGCTCATGCGTGGATTCCTCGTCCTGTTATAATTTTACAAAAAACCAGCGAAAATGCCGGCTCGGGCATTTATCAAATCGAACAAGAGGTTCAATTTCAAAACGGCAGCGACGCCCTAACTCTTAAAGAAAACTGGTTGATTGAAAATGATGGCAACATGAAATTGCACGTCACCAGCTCTCGCGATCAGCAAAATAAAGAGGCTATAAATTTTTACATTCAATACAGTGGCGGCACCCGCAACTCTAACACGGCAATGGTACCAAATAAAAAATTAGGCGATGAGTTTTTACAGAAATATTTTTTCATCCGCAGCAGCGAATCTTGGGCACAAACTCTTCAACGGTTGGAAATTGCTTCTGCCAATTCATTATTAAAAAAACCTGGGCGCACGGGTAAAGATTCAAACGGTGTTGACGAATCTTATTTACGTTTGGCTCGTTCCGGCGGCGTGACTAATTACGCTTTTGGACAAGCGGCAACTGCCTCATCGCTAACGCCAGGTCTATGGATAGAACAAGATCAGTTTGTCGTTCGAAAGCTTCGCCTTGCAACCCAAGCTGAGCTTACTGCAGATCGTTTTAGCACCTATGCTCGCAATCTTAACTATCCTCGTGTTCAAACTGTGCGCTGGGGTAACAATTCAGCCACCATCCAAACAATTTCAGTAGCAACTAGAACCAAAGATCAGGCCGCCGCGTTCACCAACAGACTCAACAGCAGCGGAAAAACAGACAGCCTCTTGGGTCAACCCGCAGCAAGCATCGTCGAAGATTTCTATAAGAGGTTTCGTTAATGTCAAACCTTTGGAGTGTCGCAGTGGACGCTCCAATGCCCACTGCGCTGACCTACGCCGCCCCAGAGCATTTGCAAACGCTTCTTCAGCGTGGAATGCAGGTACACGTCCCCCTAGGAAAACGCAAAACCACAGGTGTTTTGCTGGGCCCCTCGGTTGTTGAAAAAAAAACTTCTGAAGCTTCTGAATTCAAAATCAAAGAAATTCTTGATATCGACGATCAGTACTCAACTTTGCCTGAACATTTTATTTTATGGCTCGAATGGCTGGCTAAATATTATATGCACCCCATTGGCAGAGTGGCATCATTGACCTATCCACCGCTAAAAAAAACAGATAAGCAACGTAAAAGCCAACGCCCGTCTGTCATTCCTCAAGTTGCCGCAACATCTGCGTACGCACAGGTACACAATCTCACCGAAGAACAACAACAGGTCCTGAAAGACATTCAAGAAAAAAAAGGCTTTCATGCTCACCTGCTTTTTGGCGTCACCGGCTCTGGCAAAACAGAAGTTTATCTTCAACTACTACAAAACGTTTTACAAAATGGTAAACAGGGAATGGTGCTTGTTCCCGAAATTTCATTGACCCCACAGTTGATTCAAAGATTTGCGGCTCGTTTTGGCGACAAGGTTGCCGTTCTGCATTCGCAACTAACGGATCGCGAACGTACTAATCAGTGGTGGGAAATTGTTCAAGGACATAAACAAATTTTAATTGGAGCACGTTCGGCCCTATTCTGCCCAGTGCCTAATCTTGATATTATCATCATCGATGAAGAACACGAATCCAGCTTCAAACAAGATGAAAAATTAAAATACCATGGTCGTGATGCCGCAATCATGTTGGCCAAACTGGCAAACTGTCCAATTATTTTAGGTTCAGCAACACCCAGCCTTGAAACCTGGAAAAACTGTTTAGAAAAAAAATACTCTCTACACAAAATGACCAAGCGAGTAGAAAACAGATCGCTTCCAGAAATACAAATAATAGATTTGCGCGCTTCAACGGATGAGATCAGCAAAGATGAAAAGGCACAGTTCTCTGACATTCCATTCTGGATGTCGCCGAAATTGTTTATTGCGATTCGGGAAACATTAACACGCAAAGAACAGGTCGCACTCTTTTTAAACCGTCGTGGAATTGCACAATTGGTACTGTGCCCTTCTTGCGGTTATACTGTCGATTGTCCCAACTGTGATATTTCATTAACTCTACACGGCCATCATCATCTTGTTTGTCACTACTGCGATTATCATGAAGATTTAAAACAAAACTGCCCTAGCTGCAAAGAAGGTGAATTAAAACCCGTTGGCCTTGGCACAGAGCTAATCGAATCTGATTTAGCGCGGCTTTTCCCAGGCGCCGTATTGGCAAGAGCTGATCGTGATGAAATTCAGAATCGCGCGGACCTTGAAGATATGATTGAGCGCATGGATCAAGGTGAAATCGATATTTTGATTGGCACACAGATGATCGCCAAAGGTTTGGATTTTCCAAAACTCACATTGGTTGGCTTGGTGCTCGCAGATATTGGTTTTAATTTGCCAGATTTTCGCTCGACAGAACGAAGCTTTCAATTGGTTACACAGGTCAGCGGTCGCGCCGGCAGACATGTAAAACCTGGCGAAACCCCAGGCCAAGTTATCATTCAAACCTTCAACCCTGAACATCCCAGTTTAACTTTTGCTATTCACAATCAGTTCGAAGCTTTCGCCGAACTGGAGTTGCAACATCGAGCTGTCTTAAATTATCCACCCTATGGAAAATTAATATCTTGCCGAATACAAGGCCCCGATTTGGGAAATGTGCACGAAGCCGCTAGACTTTTGTCCAAGCGTGGGCAACAGCTTAAACAAAAATTTCAAGGTTATGAACAGGTCGAGATTCTTGGCCCGGCCGAAGCCCCACTTGCTAAGCTAAGAGGACAGTTTCGTTACTATATGCTGTTTAAAGCCGATCAATATCAGCGACTCAGCAATTTCTGCCAACAGCTTTTAGGCGATCAAAAATGGCTGCCAGAAAAAACTCGACTGATTGTCGATGTTGACCCTCTTCATCTTCTCTAAGACAATAAAACTTGATGAGTCAAATCGCCTGCCCACAATGTGGAAACATGTCAGATTCCCTGCAATCAATCTCTTCCGTGATTGTTGCCAAGCTATCCGAAGCGGGACAAACCGTTTCCCCACAAGTTTGCGCCAGCTGCTACCAAACACTCGTCGGCTCTCTCGCTCGTGGCGGCGTATTAATGGCGCAAGAAAAAGCTAAAGAAAATAAAAAGTTAATGTTGTGGAAAAGCCGTGTCAACTTGGTTAAAAAAGCTCGACAGTGTATGAACGAAAAAGCCTTTTCTGACGCCGCCGTAGCTTACGAAAAATATATTAAGTTAATTGAAATGGTTTTTGATGCCGAGCCTGGTGGACTGACGGCTGAACACTTTAAAGATGCCGCACGAACACAAGAGCTCACGGTGATTGCATCAACCTATTGGGATCTACTCAGAATTTACGACACCAGCGATAAATATGGTGACCGACAAATGCTCGCAGCAAAAAAGCTCGCTATCTTTCTGCGTTTTACTCCGATTTATCCAGACATTATTCGCAAGGCGAGCGCATTTCAAAAAACGGCTCGCAACCCAGATGCTATAAAGGCTTTTTTAAAACTGGTTTCACAAGAAAGCGGTCGTTGTTTTATTGCAACCGCCGCCTTCCAATACCACTCTCCCGAAGTAGAAAAGCTAACGCAGTTTCGCGACCGTGTTTTATTACAATCCATACTCGGCAAAAACTTTGTGCGTTTTTATTATTTCACCTCGCCGCCCATTGCATCGTTTTTAGACAAACACCCCTCTTGCCGCGACCTCACTCGCAAGATTTTGAAAAAAATTGTGGATATATTGCCGCTAAATTAGCTTTTACGCCCTCTGGATAGCTTGTCACCATCCGTCATCAACGGATAGCACTTGCTGAGTCACTCTTACCTGGCGAAAATCATAAAATGCAAAACTATCATAAAAAATCAAATCACATTTACGACTATGTCATTATCGGTAGCGGCCTCGTCGGCCTTGTTGTTGCCAACGCGCTAAATAAATTAAGTCAAAATATTCTTCTTCTTGAGAGTGGAGACAATTACGGCGGCGTCAACCGTTCGATCAACACTCCGTTTGGCGCAGTCAACAATGGGCTCAGATTTTTACCAGATTCTGTACCCGCTCACCAAGCATTAGCGTTTTTAGAAATGTTATTAATGACCTCGGTTCAACCTGAAAGCTACGAAGAACCCGCGGTAAACTACGAAGCCGGAGGCCTGCGCCCATTTGTTGGTTTCGGCAACAACCCTCCTCCGTTTTACGAAGAGATTTCCTATTTTGCCAATGCCCGTGGATTGAATACAAAACTAGACGCCCACGAATGGACACAAATTTTATTTAATAACTATAGTGGTGATTTTTTACCGCGCAGTTATGTTACGAAATTTCATATGTCAGCAGAGGGCAGTAATTCTATTTCTCATTTAACGATCAATGGCCAAAAAAATATCAACGGGAAAAAATTCATTTACTGTGCTGATATCAAACAATTAAAAACACTTTTACCTGAAGTAGCTCTGGGTCATAAAGCATTTTTAAAGATCGCTAAGAATCAATACTGGACTGCTGTTTGTTTGGATTTACTACATTCTAAATTTGTCACAGAATCAACAGCGATGCATATCTTAAACGGCACCACTCAAGATGAGTTCGGCCCATGTGCAGGCAAATTTTTACCAGCCGGAGAAGTCAACGGCGAACAACTGCAATATTCTCAGTGGATGACTTTCCTTGATGACGAAGAAGCAGAGGACAGCGAAATTGTTGGCCTGGCATTGAAAAAAATCAAAAGACAAATCAAGCGCGCTTACCCTGAAGCTTTGGAACAATTGAAATTTGAAAGAATTTTGGTGGTTCCTTCTTATTCTGGCAATGGTGAGTTAAAGTTGACAGACGAACAAGCTCTGCCAAATTGCGAAAATTTTCATATTGCGAGACACCAAATTCACGCACACAAAAAACTAATTGTCGC
>CAZMVK010000003.1:48683-55462 GCA_964569545.1 uncultured Bdellovibrio sp. | reverse complement strand
TGAACCACAAGATGTTTGGAATTCAATGATTGCAGATGTTCAGCAGGCTCTGGCACAAGGCAAAAAAAATATGATCAGTGCTGGATTGTTCACAACAGAAGATTATTCGAAATGGGGAGTGATGAAGGTTGGCAAATCGACATCATTGTTTTTGTGTGAAAAACCTCAGCCGTCGACTTTGTTGGAAATGATGGAAGTTGATTCGGTGAAAGCTTGGGGGCTGATTGCCTTTAGCAAAGCTATAGGTGAAAAATTATTCAGTGCACAGTTAGAGAGTACTTTTGATCATCAGTGGAAAAGTCTTGAAACAGATTTTGTGTTTCACGAACTGAGTATGTTTAAGGATTTAACCAGAGGACTGTATTAATAATTTAAAAAACATTTTTTAAAAAAATAAAAACTAATTAAAAAATATTTTTGAAAATTAATTTTTTTAAAAAAGTATTGTCTGATAAATGAATTCAAATTCAATGTTTTAAATTAGATCATTTTTGTAAACGAAATTGAATGATTTTTTCAATGTCTGGTTGGCAAGTTCCACATGAAGATCCTGCCGAAGTTTGTCTTGTAACATCTTTAGCGGTGTGAGCTCCGGCGATAACGGCTTGGTCAACAGAGTGTGTGGGGACGGATCGGCAATGACAAAGTTCTTCGTGTTTATAAGGGTAATCCCATTGTTTTTGTGATTTTAAAATAAATTCTCGTAACAGAATATCAATATGATCATTTCCCTGTGGTAAAGTCCATTTGTCAGGCTCGGCACCCTGGTTTTGCATATAGAACTGAACTCGTTCTAATAATTTTTGACAACCTCGGGCTTTAACATGAGGTTTGAGTGAAATTTCATCTCTGCCATCTAATTTGCTGCAGATGTTCGTTTGACTGATGAGTGAGTTATCCGACATAATCCCATGATATATGAAGGCTTGGATACTTTCATCACAAACTCAAGGGGACTGGGCTAGTTCCTCGACCGAAGTCCTTTATCGCAGTGCTAAACGGCTATCAATTGACGTTGAAATAGTTCGTCCCGAGCATTTGCATTTTGTTTTTTCACATGAAGAAAAGTCTTTATATCGTCATGGTCAATTGGTACCTATTTCCGATTACCCAGATGTGGTATTGCCTCGCTTTGGTTGGAACAGTTTAGAACAGGGGTTAAGAGCCTGTGAAATGTTAGAGAATTTATTTTCGCTAAAGGTGGTAAATAGATCTCAATCGATAGTTTTGTGCTCGGATAAACTTAAACAATTGTTAGTTTTCGCAAAAGAAAAAATACCAATAGTTAAAACGCACTGGGCAAGCCCAACGCTAAATAGTGGGTTTCATTTTACTGCAATGGATTCGAAAGAATATGTGATTAAGACCGTGAAGGGTTCGCAAGGTTACGGCGTGACTTTTCATCCAGATATTTTTTCAGCACGTGCGCAGGTCGACTGTTTACGTACACTTGAAGCTGATTTTATTTTGCAATCATTTGTGAAAACACCAGAGCCCGTGCATGATCTGCGAATTTTTATGGTGGCTGGTCAGCCAGTCGCAGCCATGAAACGATTTGCAGTTGATGGCGAATTTCGAAGCAATTTGCATCAGGGTGGAAATGCTGAAAAAATTGAATTGGAAGATCTTCCGCCTGAATTGGTGCAGATTTCTATTCAGTGCTGCAAGGCTCTGAAACTGGGGTATGGGGCCGTTGATTTTATTCAGAGCTCAGAAAGTATAAAAAAATATTATGTGCTTGAGGTAAATGCTTTTCCTGGTCTTGTCGGAATTTCAACTGCTACGGGTGTCGATGTGGCTAGCAAATTGTGGGAAAGCCTTTTACTTGGATAAAAACTTGAGCACGGCAGTTCGGCGATATGAAAAAATTTGTTCGATATCATTTTTCACAAAATTTCCGGCAACCGCTTTGCCAAGAATTCCCATGGGTAGTTTATAGCGAACAAGGTCCGTCATCAGTGTGCCTCCAGCCAGCTCCTCAAAATGATGAGTGTGATGCCATTGGCGATAAGGTCCTTTTAATTGGGTATCGACAAATACCTTTGGTGGTTGCCAGGATTCTATTTTGGTTTTCCAGCCAGTCGGAACATTATGAACTTTGAGTTTGTAGTCTATCAAGGTTCCTTGCTCTATGTTTGCTGTCGACATTTTTTCGATTTTAAAGTTTAAAATTTCAGGAGTGATTTTTTCGAGATTTTTGGCTTCTGCAAAAAAATCAAAAACAGTTTGGCGTGGTAGATTTAAAAATTGTTCAGTATAAAAAACGGATTCTCCGGCCGCCATGTATTGCGTGATGTCTTGCAAAGCACTGTCTATGTCTGGGTATTTAAATTGAAAACCTAAAGTAGATTTTTGCGAAAGAATTTTTTCATTTGAAACTTTTTGCGAAGAAAGAACGATTTGCGCCATCTCTCCAAGCAGTGTTTTGAGTGCTATTGAGGGAACCGCTGGCTTCATGTTTTGTTTTAACAGTCGACAAATTTTTTCTGTGAACGTTTTATTGGTTACAGGTTCAGAGGCTACTGCATTGTAAGTACCATTCCAGTTGTTGTTTTCAACAGCCGTGACAAACATAGAGACTAGATCTTGCAAGTGAATCCAGCTCAACCATTGTTTGCCTGATCCCAGTGGGCCAGCTATGGAAAGTTCAAACGGCAATTTCATTTTTTCAAATGCACCGCCAAAAGCATTGAGCACAACTCCAATTCTTAAGATGACGGTACGAATGCTTAGATTTTTTTGAATTTGAGTTTCCCATTCATGGCAAACTTGTGAAAGAAAATCTTGGCCGACGGCAGAGTTTTCATTAACCAAATTATTTTGTGTGTCGCCATAAAAACCTATGGCTGAGGCTGAGATAAAACTGTGCAGATTCTTTTGTGTTTTTAAGCTGTGTAAAAGGTTCGTACTTAGATTCTTACGAGAATTTAAAATGGCTTGTTTTTTTTCTTCGCTCCAACGACCAGACCCAACATTTTCGCCGGCTAAATGAATGACAGCGTCGACTTGCGGTAGGTTGTTTATGCTTTCGCGGTTGAGATCGCCGGTGATGATTTGGCAAGGAAATGGCAAGATCAATTGAGCTTGTTTTTCGTTACGAGTAATTACTGTTAATTGATGTCCACGACGAACCAATTCTTTACCAAGATTTTTTCCAACAAAACCAGTAGCGCCAGTCATCAGGATTTTCATGTTTAGTCCTTTTTTGTTTTTTCTTTGCCAGTGGTGTCTTCGATAATTTTTTCTAAAAATTGCCCAGTGGCCAAATAGTGATCTAATAAAGGTTGCAGTTTCCTTCGGCAGGAACCCCCGCATGGACCAACGCCTGCTGTGGTCGAATCAAAAATTTCATTCATAGTTTTGCAACCATCACGAATTGCTTTTTCGATAGTTGCTTTGTCGACGTTATTACAACGGCAAATAATCGGAGAGCGTCGGTGTTTATTCATAATTTATTTATGATGAACTAAGTTGAGTTCGGCGGCAAGTTGCTGTTCGATATCTTTTTTGCAACTGCGATAGTCTCCCTGGTACATAACCCCCGCGGCATGAAGATGTCCACCACCGCCTAAGCTTTCAGCTACGCTGAGAACTTGAATTTTTCCTTTGCTGCGAAAACTGATTTTATGAAGATCGGCTTCTTCTTCGCGAAAAAGCACGGCAGCTTCAATGCTTTCGATATTCATCAGCATATCAATAATATCTCGAGAGTCATCGGGTTCTAATTGATATTCGAGGAGTTCTTTTTGGTGTAGCCGTAAGAATGCTATTTGGCCATCGGCAGAATATTCAATCTGTCCAAGAGCTTTTCCAAGATAAGAAACTTTTTGAATGGTGTGATGACCAAAAAGATGACGATGAATGGATTCAGTATCAATTCCAAAATCAATCATATCGGCAGCGATACGATGCGAGACAGCTGAGTTTCTGACAAAACGATATAACTGGGTATCAAAAGTGATACTGGTATATATACAGCGAGCCACCTCACGATCGATTGGCAAGTTTGCTCCGTGAATCAGTCGATAAGCCATCTCGCCAGTGCTAGCCGCGGTCAGATCAATCCAGCTTTCAGCTGTAGGTTTTGGGCCTTTTTTTAAAATAGGATGGTGGTCAATAAAGGCAGTGTGTTTGCTGCGTTTTTGGATTTCGGCAAACAACGGTGAGAGCAATCTTTCATCATTTGTATCTAAAATTAAAAACAAATCAATTTGCTCAGGCAGTTTTTGATCCACCTCGAAATTTTGGATCCATTTTTCTGGCTCTAAAAATCGATATTTTTTTGGCGTGCTATCTACCTGAATAACCTGTGCCATTTTTCCAGCGGATACCAGAGAATGACGTAGGGCTAATTCTGCTCCTAAACCATCACCATCGCATTGTCGATGAGTAGATAGGACCACAGTTTTTGCTTCAGTCAGTAGAGTTTGCAGATTCTGTTGTTGATTCGTCGTGTGGGTCATAGGAGTTCTATTCTAGTAGCGTGGTGATAGTTGGCCAATGGAAAAGGGCGAAATCCTGAGTTTACGAAGAGTTCTAGATTAAAGTGCTGAAGATAGAAATGATATAACGCGTAAGGATGTCCACATTCTTGTTGGGTGTGTTATTGTTCTCTGATAGCACTACTGTTCGTTTCAAGGAGAAACTATGGCTAGCGACACATTTGAAAAAATGCCTATGACAATTCTTGGCAAAGAAATGCTGGATATTGAGCTTAAAAGATTGATGCATGAAGAGCGTCCGTCTGTGATTAAAGCAATTGAAGAAGCTCGTGCGCATGGAGATATTTCTGAAAATGCCGAATACGAAGCTGCTAAAGAACGTCAGGGTATGATTGAAGCTCGAATTGCTGATATTCAAGGCAAGATTGCCTCATCTGAAGTTGTTAATGTTGCTGAAATCAAAGCGGATCGTATTGTTTTTGGTGCAACTGTGACTTTGGTCGACCTAGAGTCTGAAGCATTAAGCAAAGTAACTTATCAAATCGTTGGTTCTGATGAATCTGACGTCAAGCTAGGCAAAATTTCTATCGCATCACCTTTGGCTCGTGCTTTGATTGGTAAAAAGTCTGGTGACATTGTGATTGTTCACTCTCCTAAGGGTGAAAAAGAATACGAAGTCCTGAGTTTCAAATATCAGTAGACCGAGTTTACTTAATTTTGACAAAATGGATCTATGTCTGATCCTTTCGATGACCACAAAAATGATAATTCCAAAAAAATAGAGAGTGATGGCCCTGAGGGCTTTCACTTTGAACGTCGTGATTCACACTTGTCATGGCAAGAAATTGAAAAAGAATTGGTGGCAGAACAGCCTGGTTTGGGCTTGAGCTTTATTGGTCTATTCTTGGCACTGTTTGTGGGTATTGTTGTACGTTCCATTGTTTCTCCTGAGCGAGTGACAGAGTTGGTGTTAAAAGCTTCGACGCAAATTCATAAAGAAGTTTCAGTAAAATTTGATCGAGCTTATGTCAGTTTATCAGATGGGATTTGGCCAGACTTATCAGTCATGGTTGAGAATCTACAAATGCAGGCGGAACCAAAATGTTGGTTGCGACCGACGTTAGAGGTTCATGAGTTGCGCTTGCCGATTTCATTAATGGATTTAATTCGTGGTAAAATTTTAATTCACGAGTTGCAAGCGGACGAAGTGGATCTGTCTCTGCGCTCAGAATATGAAGCTTGCGAGGAGGTGGTGCAATCTTCTGATTCGCAGTCAGTAGATCAGTCTTCGCGATTGCCTGCTGATGTTGGGACTTCACCAGTTGTACGTAAAGAATTTAATAAAGACAATCATAAGACAGAAGAGTCCGTACAGTTGGGTGTGGGGAAAGCTTTTGAAGTTGTTTCGCGCCGCAATCCAATTGATACAATTTCAATTCGTAGGTTGCGAGTGCATTATTTGCCGATCGCATTTTCTTCTGTCGAAGTTGATGATTTCAATTTGCATTTAAGATCCGAAGTCCCGCGTGTGGCGCAAGTCACTGGAGTTCTAAAGATGTCAGGTGACACTTTGGTTGGCGATTACAATTCAACAGCTTCTTGGAAAATGTTAATTCACGAAGAAAAACCATTTCCATCCATTGAAATGTCTGCTCATGGAATTTGGCGCGAAGGTCATTATGATTTTTTTGCTAATTTGGATGCAAAGAAGCAGGCTTTGAAATCAGAGCTCAGTTTGAAACATATTCCGATCAGTCAGGTTTTGCCGATTTTAAAAAAATATCATTTGTTACAAACGGATTTAAATGGTCGCAGCATGTGGGGCTCGGGGAAATTAATAGTGACTGGGCCTGTTGCTGAATTGCAAAAAGGTCAGGGGATTTCATTAGTAGATTTGAAGGTTGAGGGGGATCCTGGCGAAATATCTACTCACGCTGTTAACATTCGAAGTTTGCAGCCATTGCGTTATGATCCAATTGATTTGGAAATTCGTGGTTTGAATTTGAAAGAAGTTTTGATTTTTCTCAATCGACAACATCCCAGTCCTACTTTTGGAGAGCTCGGTATTTTTAATGGCAATGCACATTTTGTTTCGCCTGAAAATTTAACTTTGCGTGGAGATTATTCTGGTTTGGAATTTATTTTTTCCAATCAAGGTTTGCGTCAGACACAAAAATTAAGTCTAGTCAGTGGAGAGCTGAAATTGCGTGGAAATAGTTGGAACTTAAAAGTCGATCGGTTGCGACCGAATGATGGAATTTTTGATGGCAAAGTGAATATTGTTGCAGATAAAAATTTTGAAAACTTAGATATCAGTACACGTTTTGAAGAATTAAC
>CAZMVK010000003.1:26991-48673 GCA_964569545.1 uncultured Bdellovibrio sp. | reverse complement strand
CGCCTCAGGTACAAAGCCTGATGACCAATGGCGGTAGTATCGGAGCTCTGCGTGGAGATCTTCGTGCTCAGATTCATCCCAAGGAATCTTTGAAAATTCAGGGGCATTTAAAAATGGATCAGGTGTTGGTTGAAGGGTTTCGTTTGTCAAAACCAAGATTAAATATCCAAACATCTGACAAAGAAATGCTTTTGGATTTTTCAGCTGCAGAGGCAGATGTGTTGGCAAACAAAGCAAATCAGGTGGTGTGGTTGCAGCCTTTATTGTCTGTTTTACCAGTTGATAATGGTATTGTGCTGTTGAAAAATCCATCGATAAAAATTCATACAACTCATCTGCGCAGTTTGCGATGGGAACCTTTACAGGTGCAAACTAAAACTGGAACATTGCGCTCTTTGGGTGGCTGGGATGAACAAGGTCATCTTAATGGTGAAATTCGTATGCAGGGTGCAAAAACTCAGTTGTTTAATTTGTCAGGAACTCGAGACGAGCCGATTTTGCGAAAGAAATAATGCAAGAAAAAATCAAACACACAGCAGAGAAGTTATTGAAATATATTATTCAATCAGGAGTTCAGGCCGAGCCCTGGCCGGAGCAAGCTTTGGTGCTACCGCGTATGCAAGCTCATCGTGGTTACTGTCTTGGTGGTGCTCAAGAAAATACTCTGCAATCATTCCGTGAAGCTCGTGCGCAAGGTGCATTGATGATTGAGTGTGATGTTCGATTATCAAAAGATCAAATCCCAGTGGTTGTTCATGACGACAATCTTCAGCGAATAGCAGGTGTTAACAAAAAAGTTTCTGAATTAACAGCTTCCGAGTTGGCTGAGTTGGCGCGAGTTCCAAGTTTGTATCAAGTGCTGGTCGATCCATCGGTGCCAAGATTGGTCAATGTCGAGTTTAAATCAAACCTCATTATAGATGATGCTCTTGAACGCAAAAGCTCTGAGGTCGTGAAGAAAGCCAATGCCTTTGACCGTGTGTTATTTTCTAGTTTCAATCCATTTTCTCTTTATCGAGTGGGTCTGTATCTGCCAGATGTTCCAAGAGCCTTGCTGGTCAGTGAAGAAAATCATCCTGAAAATCATTTCTTATTAAAAACAATGAGCTTAGCCCCGTTCTTTTCATTTCATTTATTGCATTTAAACCATCAGATGGTTGATGAAAATTCTATGAAATTTTGGCGACAGAAGCGAATTCCTGTAGCTGTTTGGACTGTTAATGGGCGTGATGAAATCCAAAAATACTTGAGGATGGGTGCCATCAGCATAATCACCGACTCCCTCTAGGAGTCTGCGCGAAAACTCCTTGATCCTTCGTTGCTCTGTCGGGTCGCTTGTGCGGCGTCCAGTAGGACGCCTCCGCGCTCGCCTCGGTCGCGCCTCGGCTGAAGGAGTTTTGGCGCAGACTCTTGACGGCCTGTGGTGTTTGGGGCGGGGAGTGCTGGATTGGCGGCCTTTGTCGGGATTGCCTTTGGCAATCCCTCTTGGCCTTTTTTTGTGGGTGATTTGGTTTTTGTGGTTGTTTTTTTTGATTGATTGATTGATTGATTGATTGATTGATTCGGTGGTGGGGATTTTTTTTCTGTTGTCTTTTTTTTTAGTGGGTTTCCTTTTTTAGAAGGTTTTTTATGGTTGATATTGGGCGTTGGAATCGATTGCGGGTTGTTCGGGTTACTGACTTTGGGCTTTATTTGGACGCTGAGCAGCTTGGTGATATTTTGCTTCCTAATAAATTGATTCCTGCTGATTTGAATTTGGATGAAATTCGTTTTGATGAAGATGAATTGGATGTTTTTGTTTGTTATGATTCTGAAGATCGATTGATGGCGACCACTGAAAATGTTTTAGCTCAAGTTGGTGAGTTGGCTGTTTTACAAGTTAAAGAAACCAATTCTGTTGGTGCATTTTTGAATTGGGGATTGAGCAAGGATTTGTTTTTACCCTTTGCAGAACAAAGTCATAATATTCGCCCTTGGCAACACATTGTTGTAGCTGTTTATTTGGATAAATCCGATCGTCTCTGTGCAAGTATGCGTGTCGAACGTTATCTTGATAAAGTCGTTAAATTTAATGAAGATGGCAGTAGCCCTTTCAGCACAGGACAAGAAGTTGATCTGATCGTTTATGCGCGCACAGATATGGGCTATAAAACTATCGTTAACAATCAGTATGTTGGTTTTCTTTACGAAAATGAGGTTTTTAAACCATTAAATTATGCTGATCAACTCAAAGGCTTTATTGCTAAAGTTCGCGAGGACGGAAAACTTGATTTGAACTTGCAAAGACAAGGGCATCAGGCGGGATTAGATATCGTTCCTTTACTTATGCAAAAACTTGAGAATGAGCATGGTTTTCTGGCCATTACCGACAAGACGGCATCTGAAGAGATTTATAAAATGTTTGGGGTCAGTAAGAAAAAGTTTAAAATTGCCTTGGGCAACCTCTATAAACAGCGTGTGATAGCCATTGAGGACAATGGCATCCGACTTGTGAAGCCTTTACCTGTCAAAAAAATAACAGTCTAAATAGACCTGAGCTTGAACTAAAATCAGAACTCTTAATAAAGGAGTTCTCTATGGATAATACCTCACGCTTAGCGCTTAAATTGGCAATGGTTTTTATTTTGCCATCAATGTCTGTGTCTCAGGTTGCTAGGGCATCTATCTATAGCAGCAATCAAAAAACAGCATCTTTAATGACGACAGATCCAACGATAGAGATTGAAAAATCTTGTCGCCAAAAAGCGAAAGAGATCGCAGTCGCTACTTACAGTTCATGCTTCTCAGATGAAAAAACGGCTCAAGTTGAAAAATTAAAAAATGATTATCATTTAAAACTAAAAGCATTAAAGTCTTTTTACGAAGCTGAAATCAAACGCCTTAGTGACATCAAATCTGATTTAAAAGAACAACATAAAAACAACGAAAAAAATGAACACAAAGATAAAAATGAAGCTAAAAAAGAAGAGGCAACAGCTGCAGTTGGCGCAGCAGTTTTAGCAAATAAACCAGAAGAGTCAGAGACTGTTGCTCCTGTTGAAAAACAATTTGTTGATAAAACTTCTAACAATGCGACAAAAGAGACGTCAGATCTTTCATCACCAGAAATAAAAAAAGTCGAAACTTTGGTGACTGATAAATCAACAGATAAACTAGCAGATAAGCCAACTGAAAAGACTGCTGAATCTACGACACAACAAAAAAATGAACAAGTACAGGCGGCACCGAGACAAGAGGTCATTCCTGTCGTTATTCCTGAGACGAAAGCAACCGAGACTGTCAGCGAACCATTGCCAGTGAAACCGGTAAGAAAATCAAAAGTGGCTGCAAAGAATGCTCCGAAAACTGTAATAGATAAAAAAAATACTGCCAAAACCCCTCAGAAAAAATCTTCAGAAAAAATCATCTCTCAAGTTGGTGATGAAAAAATTGTTTTGAAAAAAGATGATAAAATAAATGTATCTAAAAACAATGCCAAAGCCGTAAGTAAAAAATCGGCAAAAAATGATTCGTCGTTGGTTCAGATGAAATCTGTGAAAAGCAAAAAAGCTAAAAAAGAATTGAATAATGACGATGGTATGAAAAATAACAAACTTGATGCAATCAAGTCCACTGACAACAAAGATAAAGAAACCGCAGTTGTGTCTGTGCTTCCAACTGAGTCTGATTTAAACTCAGACCCTGCAGAATATGGAATGACTGTTCAATTAAAACCAGCGCCAAAAATAAAAGCAATGACAGAAGAGAGCCCAGCAGACTCAACAGATTTACCAGAGCCGATTCCGGTCGAGGGCAGCAACTCTGGATCTGCTTGGTAATTTTATCTACGAATGGACTTAGGGTCGATAGCATCCTGCAGGCCATCACCTAAATAGTTGAAGCTTATTGTCGTAAATAGAATCAATAGGCCCGGCAAAAATGCTAAGAACGGCGCCTCATTGATAAGCTCTTGTGCATTGAACAGCATGTTTCCCCAGCTTGGTGTTGGTGGTTGAATACCTAGACCCAAAAAGCTCAGTGCGGATTCACATAGGTGCAATAACATTTGGAAACATATGACGGAAAATAATCGTCGAATCTTTTGCTCCCAATGTTTTTGCTGCCAAAATAAATTCACGCTCTCGCAAAGATAAAATGCTGCCACGAACAAGCAAGGCAATCGTCATCCATGAGAATAACAGAAGGATCACAACCATCTTCACAATGCTCTCATTTTGTGAGCCGACAACACCTTTGAATAAAGGAATTTTATTTAAATCAATTGCGGCAATGACAATCAAAAAAGGCATGATTGGCAGAGACAACAAACCATCAGTGATACGCATCAATACGGTGTCAACCCAGCCGCCATAATAACCTGCAAGTGAGCCAATTAACAAACCAACAAAGGCAGAAAACAGTGCCACCATAATGCCAACGCCCATAGATATACGCGTACCAAATACTAAGCGAATCAAAACATCACGACCAAGCTCATCTGTGCCAAGGACATGCAGAGTTTCAAATGTTTTAGTCTCAACTAAAAAGTCCTTAGCGATAGGTAGATTGATGTCTTTCAGTGCGAGTTCAATTTCAGGAACTTCTTTTTGCGCCAAATCAAAAACTGCGTCTTCAGGACGAGCTGGTTGAACGATGTTTTTTTCGATCAGAGTTTTTCGAAACTCTTCGATTTGTTCGCTGTGCGCACTCTCAAATTTAATAATTTTATCTTCTTTTTGGTCCGAAGGTAGAGCTGTGCGGCTCATCGGTGGTTTGTAACGATTCAGTGGATTTTGTGCCTCTGGATCAATGCCTGAAATTTTTTGGATGAAAGGTGCAAATGCAGCGATCAAAACAAAAGTCATAATCACGCAGCAACCTACCACCGCCATCTTGTGTTCAAGAAACTGTGTTAAAATGATTTTCCACATTGGTAGGACTTGTTCCAGCTGCTGTTTTTCTTTGTCAGTCAGTTGTCTTACGCCATCAGAATTTACTTGTTCATTTACTTTGTTCATATGCAATCTTGTCCTTGTCTGAAATCCTTATTTAAATGAAATACGTGGATCGGCAAATCCATAAAGGATGTCAGCTAATAAGTTCATAATTAAAACCATTGTGACCGAAATAATAAAGCTGATCATTGCAACGTTAAAATCATTACCCATGATCGAGTCATAAACCAATTTGCCAACGCCTTGGTAAGCAAAAACTGTTTCAGTGATCAAGGCGCCAGAGAAAACTCCAGATAATGACAAAGTAACAATTGTAATGAGTGGTAATAAGGCGTTTCGGAAGCCGTGTTTCCAGATGACCTCTTGGTGGCTTAAGCCCTTTGCTTTTGCCGTGCGGATATAATCATTTCTCAGAGCTTCAAGCATTGCCGAACGTGTGTAGCGGACGAAGGTCCCAATCTGTAAATAAGCCAACGACATCGTCGGCAAAATTAAGTATTTCATACGGTCAGCAATCGCGGCAAAACCAGTTGCATCAGAACCAATAGTAAATGTTCCGCCGGCCGGGAATATTTGCAACCAAACAGAAAAAATAATAATCAAGACAATAGCTAACCAAAAGGATGGCACCGAGATGCCGGCAAAGGCGAATAAGTTGATAAAATAATCCAGCTTGGAGCCTGCCTTGAGAGCGGACAACACGCCAAGAGGGATGGCAATCAATAAAGAAAGAACAAGAGCTGCCATCGATAAAATAAAAGTGTTCACCAGTTTTGGGCCAATCAATTCAGAAACGGGAACACGGTAAGTTCTTGAATAACCTAAATCACCTTGGATCACTTGTGAAGCCCAGTTGGCATAACGTTTATACGCTGGTTGATCCAAGCCATACAAGGTTCGCAAGCGAGTGACATCTTCGGAAGTGATTTTTGGATTGGATTGAATCATCAACTCAACCGGATCGCCAGGCATAAGTGTCATAATGAAAAAGCAAAAATAGGACAAAATTAAAACCACAAATACAGTCTGTAGCAGTCGACGAATGATAAACGTAGTCACTTTAGATCTCCATTCTTATTTTTCAAACAACAGGCAGGCAGTTTGATGTCCAGGTGCTGAGGCTTTGCCATTGATAGTTTGTGATTTCAATTGCGGTAATTTTTGCGAACAAATATCCATTTTCATTGGGCAACGTGTATGGAATGTACAGCCTGACGGAGGATTGATCGGAGATGGGACCTCGCCACCGAGGCTTTTCTTCATCATTTTTTTGCCGAAACCTACGCGTGGAATAGCTGATATCAATGCTTGAGTGTATGGATGTTGTGGGTTTGAGAACAGCTCATCACGTGGAGCGATCTCGACAATTTTTCCAAGATACATAACCGCAATTCGATCACACAAATGTTCGATGACTGAAAGATCATGAGAAATAAAAACATAAGTCAGTTGTAATTTTTCTTGCAGGTCTTTCATTAAATTCAAAACTTGAGCTTGGATAGAAACATCCAGGGCAGAAACAGGTTCATCAGCGATGATCAGGCTTGGGTTTAATGCCACAGCTCTTGCAATGGAAATACGTTGTCTTTGTCCACCCGAAAACTCATGTGGGTAACGATTGATATGTGAAGCTTTCAAGCCCACCGTTTCAAGTAAAACTTTTACTTTATCAATGCGCTCAGAAGGTTTGAACATATTGTGAATTTCAAATGGTTGAGTCAATATCTGACCAACAGTCATGCGCGGATCCAAAGAGGCATATGGATCTTGGAAAATCATCTGCATGTTTTTACGCATTTGACGTAATTGTTCACCCTTGATCTTTAGAAAGTTCTGTCCATCAAATTGCACTTCGCCAGAGGTTGGTTCATACAAGCGAATCAAGGCGCGTCCCAATGTTGATTTGCCACAGCCTGATTCGCCAACAAGACCCAAGGTCTCTCCACGCTTGACGTAAAAGCTAACATCATCAACGGCTTTGACCTGTCCGACCTCGCGAAGCAAAAGGCCTTTTTTGATAGGAAAATATTTTTTCAAATTTTTTACTTCAAGAATATTTTCTGTCACAGATTACTCCTCTGGGTGAAAACAAGCGACTTTGTGGCCAGGCGAAACTTCGGTCAATGTAGGTTTCTGAATCTGACACTGTGGAGTGGCGCGAGGACAACGATTGAAAAACGGGCAGCCAGGTGGATATTCGTGAGGGGCTGGTACGGATCCCTCGATGGTTTTCAATCGACTGACACGCTCACCAAATTTTGGACGACTGGTGATCAGAGCTGCGGTGTAGGGGTGGCGAGGGTTGTTGAATAATTCTTGTGTTTCAGCAGTCTCGCAAGTGTGGCCGCCGTACATGACCATCACGCGATCTGAAACCTCAGAAATGACGCCAAGGTCGTGAGTAATAAATTGCACAGACATATTAAGTTTTTCTTGCAGGTTTTGAATCAACTCAAGAATTTGCGCCTGAATAGTTACATCCAGTGCTGTGGTTGGTTCATCGGCAATCAAAAAAACTGGATCACAAGATAGGGACATTGCGATCATTGCTCGTTGGCGCATTCCGCCTGATAATTGGTGAGGATAGTTTTTGTAGCGTTCGACTGGAGAAGGTATGCCAACGAGGTTGAGCATTTCAATAGAGCGCTCGCGAGCTTCGCTTGGAGAAACTTTTTTGTGACGTAGGATTTGTTCGTCGATTTGTTGACCGATAGTCAGGACTGGGTTCAGGGCAGTCATAGGCTCTTGGAAAATCATGGCCATTTCGCCGCCACGAACCTCTTCCATTTGTGATTCAGGCAATTGTAAAAGATCACGGCCATTTAAAAAAACTTTGCCGCCAGTAATTTTGCCAGGGTTTTCAATCAAGCGCATCAAAGAGAAAGAGGTCACTGATTTTCCGCAGCCTGATTCGCCGACGATGCCAAGAGTTTCGCCGCGATGAATTTGATAAGAGATTTTATTAACGGCCTTGAACGCACTGGTTTTGGAAAAGAAGGTGGTTTCAAGTCCTTGTACGTCGACCACGATATTGTTTTCCGCGTTGTTTTTCAAAAGAGTCCTCCCTCATCGAAGGGCAAGATCTAACAAAACCCAGCGCAAAAAGCCAAGTATTTTCCAATGTGTTTTAAAGATTTTAAGTTCTTGGTTTGGTCCAGTGATCTGAAAGTTTGAAAGCAGTTTCAGTTGCGATCTTGCCAGTTTTCTTTGATCTCATATTTCAATTTATAAATGTGAGTGTGGGGTTCAAAGCTTAGCAAATACTCATCGCTTGTTTTGATTTCGTCGACTAATCCCAGGTCTTTAGCTTCTTCGCCGAACCAGTACTCACCCGTAGCTACTTTGCTGATATCAAGTGTGGGGCGGAACTTGTGAACAAAGTTTTTGAATAAAATATGAGTGTCAGAAAGTCTTTCAACAAATTTTTCTTCGCCTTTTGGAGTGATTTCGCCAAATAAGCTGACCGTGCGTTTGTATTCACCAGCAGTATACTCTTTGTAATCTACGTCATATTTTTTGAGCACTTTGTGAAAATTAGGTACTTGGGCGACAACACCAATAGAGCCGATAATGGCAAAAGGGGCAGAGATAATCTTGTTGGCGACACAAGACATCATATAACCACCGCTGGCAGCAACTTCATCGACACAGACTGTCAGAGGAATGTTTTTTTCTCGCACTCGCAAAAGTTGAGATGCTGCCAATCCGTAACCATGAACCACGCCGCCTGGGCTGTGGATTTTGACGACAACTTCGTCTTTGACTGTTGCGATATGTAAGGCGGCTGTGATTTCTTCGCGGAGGCTGTCAACTTGGCTGGCATGAATGTCGCCTTCAAATTCAATGACGAAATCTTTCTTGATGTCTTTGTTGTCTTTTTGTTCTTTTTTATTTTCCTTGAGCCTTTTCTTTTCTTCTTTGATTTCTTCTTTGGTTGAAGTGACGGATTTTAAGAAGAGAGCCATGTCTTGTTGCTTTTCATGCAAGGGCTCGATGTCCAATTCGTTTTTGTGGCTGTTTTTTGCTTTTAAAAAAGCTAACAACAAAATAATTGAAGCGAAGCTAAGGACTAAAATTAGGGCTTTGAGAGCAAAAATAAATATTTCCATCATAGGGGTCCAGAATCTAGCCGTGTTCTTACCAAAGGTCGAGGATAAAAAGTGTTCGGCGGTTGTTTGTCGTGCGATTCCCAATTATTCTTAGGCATGTGATGTTTTTACGCGCAATCAATGGGTTGTAGGATGTGTATGAGTTTGGTTTTCATTTTTAAAGCTACAGTTGAAAAGTATACTGACAAATCTATTCAGAATGGAACACTAGCGCTATTTTTGGTTGGCGGATTATTTTCATTGTTTTTTTGTTACTCTGAACGCGTCTTTGCGGAAGAGGATCTTGAAGCTCAACGTTTGCGCGGTTTTTATGAACAAAGACAAAAGAATGAAAGACATGACCTGCGTCGATTGTCTTCTGCTGATCAGGTGACGCAGAGGCGAGAAAAATGGGAAAAAGATCGTGAGTTATCCATTGCTGAGTATAAAAAAGAAAAGCTCAGTCAACGCAAACGTATTGATGAAGACAGTCCACAGTATTTTGAAAATCTAGGTAAACGTATAAAGCGTTTGGAAGATCGTCAGATCGAGCAGGCTGAATTTGTCAAAGACCGCGATCGTTATATGTCGCAAAAAAAAGGTGTTCGTTTGTCTGAGATGGTAGAGTACGGATTGAATGAAAAAACCGAAAGAATAGATCCAAAAAAACGCGAAGAACTCTCAAAGAAAATTGCTAAGTCTGGAGCCTCTGCCGGAAAAAGTTCTGGTGGATCAGGAGGTTCCGGTGGTGGGTTTTCACCTTCTCCAGGAGAGGCTCCTCCTCCAATTCCTGCGCCTTCAACTCCGCCAGAATTTTTTGATGGAGAGATTCCACCGCCGCCACCGCCACCATTTGATGGTTTTGATGAGCCACCTCCGCCGCCAATTTTTGATGATCCTGATTTTTAAGAATTAGCTTTTCATTATTTCTTCATTAGTTAGGCCAGTAATTTGGCGAACTTCTTTAAGTAAGCTTAACAATATAATTATTAAAAAAATTGTTGATGGAATGACAATAACCAAGGCTGCAGAGGCTGTCATGTGTGAGATCTGCTCGTTGAGTATGCGGCTTTTGCTTTCGGCATCAAGTGCGCTATCCAGTGGAATAAAAATTCTTTCAGCTAATACAAAATTAATCACAGCACTAAAGAAAAAAGAAAAAGATAATTGTTTGGTGGATTTGACCATTTGTTTTTCAAACAGATGGGCGGTGTCTTTTTCATTTAATCTGTCTTCAATTTTTTTGATATCAAAGGCTGCAGGATTTAAAATCAACGAGCGAATAAAAGGATGTCCTTTTTGTGCCGAGTAATAAACGAACACGCCGATTAAAAAAGGAAAACAAGCTTCCTTGATGGAAAACCAAATTCCACCCAAACCCAACCACGCCAGTGTGCCGGTAATGGCAACATTGATCAAACCCAAAGCTGAAAGTGGGTTTACTTTTTTAGTTTGAATCAAATCCCATGCGCCAAAAAATAAAGGGAAGGCTAAGGCGATTAACAATACCCAACCGGCAGATAAATGGAGATATTTGGAGCCTTTATTTAAGATCATCACTGGGATGATAATGTTAAATAAAAGGTTTATCAGTGCGCTGCTTTGTGTAGGCTCTTTTTCTTGTGACATATTTCAGAGAATGGTAGATGCCGGTCATATTGTCGAGAAAATTATATACGCAGCAATTGTTTGCCGCACCCTGGTTTCTCAGGTGCGGCATTTTTAGTTAGGAATTTTTATGAATTATATTGTTTCTTTATTTCTAATTTTATTCGTGGGTGCGGCTTGCGCGTCTCCGTTCGCAAAAGTCGATCAAGATATTGCTGAATATGATTTGCAAATTAATAAAATGAAAAATGAATTTGCGATTCAGCCCGTGAATCCGCAGAGTAAGCTTTGGGTGCAAAACAAGGTCAATCATATTTTTCAAATCGACCAGTTTATGCGGAGATTTTGGGGAACTCCTTTTGCGCATTCGTATTCAGCGAGTGAAAAAGAAGAATTCGACAAACAATTTTCTTTAAAATCTGCTCAGCTTGATTTGCAGAATACTTCGGATATTAAGGAGCTCCTTAAGATTTATAATTGGTTTAATATAAGTGAGTTTGGCAAGCAGACTGACAAGCAATCTTGGTTGTTAGTTCAGCATGCAGATCAAGATTCAGATTTTCAAGAAAAGATTTTGCGGATTTTAGAATCTTTATGGCCGAAAGGTGAAACAGACGCATCAAATTACGCTTACCTTTTTGATCGGGTTGCAGCTTCTTTTTCTGATCCAAGCAAAAGAAAACTGCAAAGATACGGGACTCAAGGAAGTTGTGTTGGAGCCGGTTTGTGGGAGCCGTTGCCAATGGAAAAATCGGAAAAGATTGATGAGTTAAGGGCATCAGTTGGTTTGGGCTCAATGCAGGATTATAAAAATATGTTTAAGGATTTATGTCATTAGTTAAGATCTATAAATATAAAATCAAATCGGGTTGCGAAGTCAGGTATCTTGAGATTCAAGAACGAGCGCGTAGTATTTATCGTATGTCTTTATAAAATTTTAGTTATTCCAGAAGGATATGTACATTATGCCAGAATTGCCAGAGGTCGAAGTTGTTCGTCGTCAACTGTCTGCGGCTTTAAAAGATAAGCCAATTATTGAGGCTTTTTGTTTTTATCGCAAAGACCTCAGAGATATTATGCCGCAAAAGGAATTGCAAAAGCTTGTTGGTGCACAAATTATCAGCGTGCAACGTCGTGCTAAATATCTGCTGATTGAAACTTCAAAGGGTGGGATTTTATCTCACCTTGGGATGACTGGGCAGTGGCGAGTATTAAGTGCGAAGGACAGTTTAACGTTTGATAATGCAAAGTCTCAAGCTCCTCAATCTCGGGGAGTTCATGATCATTTGCGTGTTATTTTATCTACTGGCGAAAGCTTAGTTTATCGAGATCCGCGGCGGTTTGGAATTTTTGAAACTTACAATCCATCATTGCCTGAAAAACAAAATGCTCGCCTTGCGCATCTAGGTCCCGAACCTTTGTTTGAAGATCTGTTTGATGATGTTTATTTGCAACAAAAGCTTAAGGTGCGGGCTGGTCCTATTAAGTCTGTGATTATGGATCAAAAATTAGTTGTCGGAGTGGGTAATATCTATGCTTCGGAAGCTTTGTTTCATGCTGGCATTCATCCGCTTTTGCCGGCACAGAAATTGGCAGCTAAAAATCGACAAGAGTCTTTGCAGGCTTTGGTCTTATCAATTCGAAAAGTATTGAGTGAGGCGATTGAAAAAGGTGGTTCGACCATTGCTGACTTTAAAAGCATGAGTGGGGACGAGGGCGGATTTCAGAATTTTCATTTTGTTTATGGGCGAGAGGGTGAGCTCTGTTTGAAATGCAAAACGAAAATCAAGGTTTGTGTTGTTGCGGGGCGATCGACTTTTTGGTGTTCGTCTTGTCAAAAAAAATAATCTCGTGGTGTTGACCTTATTGAAAATTCAGGACAGACTTAATCGTCAACGTTTAATTTATAAACATGTTTGTGAAAGGACATAAAATGAAAACACTAGTTGTCGCATCTTTAATCGCATTGGCATTCACTACGGGCTTTACTTGCTCAAAAAATGCTCCAGAAGAAGTTAAGCCACAAGAGCAAATGGCAGCTCCTGCAGAACAAGCTCCTGCTGCCCCTGCAGAAGGTCAACCAGCAGCTGCACCAGCTGAAGGTCAAGCCGCTCCTGCTGAAGGACAAACTAAATAATATCGCATGATGATTGGTGTTTGCTCGACTGTATTAGTTTGATTTTTTAAATTAAACTTCAAATAAGGTCGAGTAAATGCTCGATCAAACTCAAAGCATATTTTCAAAAAAAAGCCGCACATGCGGCTTTTTTTGTTTTCAAGTCTAGTCATATCTGTTCTGATTCCTCCAATACGTATTTTATACTCGAGACTAAGCAGCACAATCAACTGTGCGATGGTTTGGATGTGACGAGAGTTGTTGCCAAAACTTCGTTCAGGGTTTGTAATGTTTCTTGGGAGTTTTTATTAAGAGTTTGTCTGCGATAAATTTTTAATAAAAAATTTCAAAGTGGAAATTTGCTGAAAGTAATTGTGCGGAAATGTACTGAATTTTTGTTTGCAATAGTTTTGAATAGTTTGAAATTTCTTAAGAGTGTTTAAAATAGCTTAAGATTTAAGATTGTTTTAAATTATTGTTTGAAATTGATGGTTCGAAATTACATAGCAGAAGTTTTTAGAGTTAAAAAATATTTAGAACAAAAACATTAACAACATGAGAGTTCAATGGTTAGGCCGAGAACTCAACAAGAAGAGTAAGAGGAGATAACGTGGAAAACCTGCCTTTATATGGTTTCTTTCTAGAAAACGCATGTACCTCAGCGCTGCTGACAGCTCTGATCATTGCGACAATTGGTTATGTCGGGAGTCCGCTGATAGTCTGGACCTTGGCAATAGCTGTGGTCATGATTGGTTTTGCGGCTCCAATGCCGGTTATGATCGTGTTTGCAGTTTTGGCGGTGTTGTTTAACATCAAGCCATTGCGTGTGTTGATTGTTTCTGGACCTTTGATGAAATTGATGGCTGGTTTCATGCCAAAAATTTCTGAAACAGAGCGAGTGGCTTTGGAAGCTGGTGTGACTTGGATTGAAAAAGACTTATTTTCTGGAAAGCCAGATTTTAAATCTATCATGCAAGAACCATATCCACAAATGACGGCTGAGGAAAAAGCTTTCCTTGACGGTCCATGTGAACAGTTGTGTGCGATGTCTGATTCTTGGAATATTTGGAAGACCAAAGAACTGGAAGAAAAAATTTGGGCTTTTATTAAAAAAGAAAGATTCTTAGGAATGATCATTCCAAAAGAATATGGTGGATTGGGTTTCTCAGCTTTGGCTCACTCTGAAGTGATCATGAAAGTTGCTAGCCGATCTGTTCCAGTTTGTATCACGGTGATGGTGCCGAATTCTTTAGGGCCCGGCGAATTGCTTGCGCACTATGGTACTGAAGAACAAAAGAAATATTTTTTGCCGAGATTGGCTGACGGTCGAGAGATTCCTTGTTTTGGTTTGACAGAGCCAACAGCTGGTTCTGATGCCGGATCTATTAATGCCACTGGTGTTGTGTTCAAAGGTGCAGACGGCAAATTGTATATGAAAATGAATTGGAATAAACGTTGGATTACTTTGGCCGCGATTTCGACAATCGTAGGTCTAGCATTCCGTTTGCGCGATCCAGATAATTTGCTTGGTAAAGGTGAAGACCCAGGAATTACTTGTGCTTTGATTCCGGCGTCAACTCCAGGAGTGGTTTTGGGTAAACGTCATGATCCATTGGGTGTGCCGTTTTACAATTGTCCAACTCAAGGTCACGATGTGGTTGTATCAGTTGATACGATCGTTGGTGGTCCGGCTGGTGCTGGTCAAGGTTGGTCGATGTTGATGGAATGTCTGGCTGCTGGTCGCGGTATTTCATTGCCGGCGCAAGCAGTGGGCGGTGCTAAATTGGCTACACGTGTGTGCTCTGCTCACTCTGTGATTCGTCAACAGTTTGGTGTTTCAATTGGTAAGTTCGAAGGTGTTGAAGAACCTTTGGCTCGAATCGCAGGTTATACTTACGGTTTGGAAGCAATGAGAAAATTCACATTGGGTGCTTTGGATAAAGGTATCAAGCCGCCAGTGATCACTGCGATGTCTAAATATTATTCGACAGAGTTAGCGCGTACAATCATCAATGATGCAATGGACGTGATGGGGGGCGCCGCTATTTCGATGGGGCCTCGTAATTTGATGGGTCAAATGTATATTGCAACTCCAATTGGTATCACGGTTGAGGGCGCAAATATTTTAACAAGAACTCTGATTATTTTTGGTCAAGGTGCATTGCGTGCGCATCCTTATGCATTTGCTGAGGTGGATACTATTGGCAAAGGTGATGTGAAAGGTTTTGATGCTGCATTTTTTGGTCACATTGGTCACGTTGTGCGTAATGCTTTTCGCTCTGTAATTTTGAGTGCGACACGTGGCTATGTTACTTATTTTAACTACAGCGGTCCTTTGAAATTGTACTATCGTCGTTTGTCTTGGTCTTCTGCGACCTTTGCGATCTTGGCAGATTTGGCAATGGGAACATTGGGTGGCAGCTTGAAATTCCGCGAAAAAATCACCGGTCGTTTTGCTGACATCTTAGCATGGATGTATATTGCGACTGCGACTCTTCGTCGTTGGGAAGCTGAAGGACAAAGAAAAGAAGATTTGCCTTACGCGAAATTTGTTTTGAAACATGCTTTGTCGCAAATTCAAAAAGGTTTCGATGGTATCTTTGATAATATGTACAACGTAGAGCAGAAATCGACTGTAGAAAAAATGATTTTTGGTTTCTTGAATATTGTTTTCAAAGAAGTATTCGGAATTTGGTCGCGTATGTTTTCAATCGGAAGCCATGCTTCGGATCATTTGCAACACGTTGTGGTTGATAAGATCTTACAACATGGTGAGTTCCGTGATCGCATGACTGAAGGCATTTACATTCCTAAAGATATAAATGATCAAATGGGTCGTTTGGATCATGCAATGATGATGGTGCAAAAATCTGAAGTTATTGAACGCAAAGTTCGCGATGCTGTTCGTAAGAAAACTTTGGCTCGTAAAAAAGGTCCTGAGCTTTTCACTGATGCTCAAGCTAAGGGTGTGATCACTCCGGCTGAGTATGCTTTGTGGAAAGAAGCTGCGGATCTTCGTTATGATGCTATTCAGGTTGATGATTTTACTCAACAAGAGTATCACGCTTAAGTTTTTTCCGTTCTAGAAACGAAGAAGGGGCTTTCCCTTTAAACGATACGGCCATCCTGGCCTCACAGCCCTTGGGTACGCCTTCCTGGCGGGGCTGAGATCGTTTAAAGGGAAAGCCCCTTCTTCGTTTTAGTTCTTGTTTTTCGCTCTATGTATTGGGACGGGGGCGGGGACTTGGGTCTTGGTTGGGAATGGTTTTTTTTGTTGGTTTGGGGCTTGTTATGGATTTCTTTCGCAGATTATTTTGATGAATTTGTTTGAGGTTCTTTTTTTCTTTTCTCGAAAAAAAATTGAAATTTATACGGATGGGAGTCTTAAGAATGGTTGTGGTTCTTGGGCTTATATTATTTTGCAAAATGGATTGGTTATTGCTGAAGGTTCTGGTCGGCAAAAAAATACTACTAGTAATCGTATGGAATTTCAGGCTGCTATTGAAGCTCTTCAGGCTTTGCCTGAAAAAAGGACAGCAAAATTACCAGAAAAATTATCAGAAAAATGGCTAAAAAAATGGCCACAAAAAAGTCCTGTGATATTGTATACGGATTCGCGAATTTTAATTGATGCCGTGACCGTTCGGATTCCTCAATGGAAGGCTGATGGTTGGGTCAAAAAAAATGATCTTCCCATTCATAGCTTAGATCAAATGAAGATTTTAGATTCTTTAAATGCAAATCATGAGATCACATGGAGATGGATCAGGGCACACTCGGGGAATGAATATAATGAAAAATGTGATCAGCTTTGTACTCAAGCTCGTCTTAAAATGAAACAATAGTCTCAATATGAGAAAATATTAGGCCGACAATGGTCGTGATTTGTCGTTTCTATTTAGCTAAAGATTTAGTTATTTTATTCGTCGAATTCTATATTTAGATGAATTTAATTATTCAGTGTAAATAAGCTTTACATTATTTTGACTGTGTTTTGCCGTTGGCACGCTTGCAATAGTTAAGTTGTGTTAACTAAAAAAATAGGAGAATCAAAATGAAAAAAGTTATATTAGCATTGTCAGTAATCACTTTAGGTTTTTCGGCATTTGCTTCGGCAGGCAGCCAAAATTATAAATCTGGGCGTTCACCAATAGCAGTGAAAGGCGCTGAGAATTATATCCAAAACACTATGAAAGATAAAAATTTAGCAATTTTAATTAAGAATGATCCAACTTTTCGTAGACAGGCATTGATTTGCGCTTTAACGAAAAATGAACGAACAGCATTGATTAAACGAGTGAGTCTTGCCACATTATCTGATCTTGATTTAACTTTGAAGCCGGAAGACCGACGACAAAATAGAAATGAATTGCAAAGACAGCAGCCTGAATTTGAAAATATCAAAGCTGATATTGGTCATGTTGATGATATCGAAGATGTGTATTTAGTTAAATCAGCACGATCTGCGATGTGTGTCGAAATTCAGAAACAAATTTCACGCTTTGAAAAAGCTAGTGCTGCGGTTGAAGATGCTAGGCAGAACAAGCAAGACGCAATTCGAAGTCAAGAAATACGAGAAAAGGCAGCGCGTGCCTTGCAAGAGCTTAATACAGCGCAGTAGCTGTTAACGGCATCAATAATAAGCCTAATAATTAAATTCAGTGATGTGTCGCTCTTGGCACATCACTTTTTTTGCATTTATAATGCTATTTATTTTTTAAATCTGATAAGAGTACTCGCTCTTCTGTGGTTTTGTTTTATCTTTTCAAAGGAATTTTAAATGCCCTATATGCAAGCTCTTCAAAGTATTATTGGTGATTTCATAGCTCCTGCTGCTGCTAATGTTGATCAAAAAGCTATTTTTCCAAGAAGCTCTATCGATGCGCTTGGTAAAGCAGGTATTCTGGGCTTGATTAGTGCCAAAGAAGTTGGCGGCATGGGTTATGGCATTGGCGAAGCCGCAAAGGTTGTGGAGACTATCGCGCAGGTTTGTCCTTCAACTGCGATGATCGTGACGATGCATTTTTGTGGAACAACTGTGATTGAAAAATCTGAGGCTATTGCGATTAGAAAAAAAATATCTGAAGGTAAGCATCTGACAACTTTGGCGTGGTCAGAGGTTGGTTCGCGCAGTCATTTTTGGGCTCCACTGGGTAAGGCAGTAAAGGCAGTTGATGGTTTTACAGTGGATTGTGCAAAAACAATGGTGACCTCAGCGCTCGAGGCGGATTCATATGTTTGGAGTTCAAAACCCGTCGCTGCTGAAGGTTCGGCAACACTTTGGTTGGTAGAAAAAAATAATCCTGGTCTACAAAGATCGCAATCTTACGATGGTCTTGGGCTTCGCGGTAATGCTTCTGCGCCGATGACCAGTCAGCATATGCATTTGTCTAGCTCGGCTATGATTGGCCTTGATGGCGGCGGATTTGATACGATGATCGGTGTTGTTTTGCCTCTTTTTAGTACTCTGAATGCTTCTTGCTCATTGGGAATTATGGAGGCGGCTTTAAGTGCAGCTCTTGTTCATGTCACTGGAAATAAATTGCAGCATATGAATTTGGCTCTGTCAGAGTTACCTACCATTCGTACGTTTTTAGCCCAAGCAAAAATCAAATTAGATATGGTGCGTACTCTTCGTGATGATACTGTTGTTGCGCTTAGAGAAAATCGCCCAGATGCGATGCTAAGAGTGATGCAAGTCAAGGCGGCCGCGGCTGATTCAGCACTGGAAGTGACTGATGTGGCAATGCGAGTCTGTGGCGGAGCTGCATTTAGAAAAGATATTGGTATCGAAAGATTTTTTAGAGATGCAAGGGCTGCTCATATTATGGCTCCAACTTCCGATGTGCTGTATGATTTTATTGGCAAAGCAATTTGTAACATGCCGGTTTTAGGTTGAGGAGTTTTATGAATTCACGATTTAAGTTAGGTGCTGTGGCGTATGCGCCTAAAGTTATTACCATTTGGGAAGGTTTCAAAGATTATTTTTCGCAAAAGAAATTTGATTTTGATTACGTTTTATTCTCAAACTATGAAACTCAGGTTGAAGCTCTTTTTGACAAAACAATCGATGCGGCCTGGAATTCTCCGCTGGCATCTATCAGAGCTGAGCGAATGGGGCGTGCGCAAAACACTCCTGTGAGTTATGGGCCGATGCGAGATAGTGATCAAGATTTAACATCTGTTTTGGTTGTTAAAAAAAAATCATCTTTTTTAAAGTTAGCTGATCTTAAAAATAAAACGATTGGTTTTGGAGCTGTTGATTCTCCGCAGGCAAGATTGATTCCCTTGGATCATTTACGGCAGGCGGGTTTAATTTCAGGGCAAGATTATCAGGCACGATTGTTTGATGTTCTTGCTGGAAAACATGGTGATCATATTGGCGGTGAGCGCGATGCTGCCATAGCCTTGATGCAAGGAGAGGTTGATGCCGCGTGGATGATTGACAGTAATTATCAAGCATTTTCGCAAGAGGGAACGCTGTCTGCAGGTGACACTATGATTTTATCGCAGACGGCGGCTTATGATCACTGTATTTTTACGATCGCTCCAAATGTTGACAAACAAACTGCAGAAAAATTTAATGAGATTTTATTTTCCATGAAGTGGAGTGATCCTGCGGTAAGATCATTGCTAGAGCTTGAAGGTTTAAAAGAATGGCGCGCAGGCAGAACCACAGGTTTTTCTATGCTCAGCCGAGCTGTTGATAATGAAAAATTTTACGATTTAAACGGAAAAATCATTGAGCCAAATTACAAATATTAAACTAAATACTAAACAAAAAGAGTTCATCGATATCGAAGATCTTGGCTTTGATATGGGTGCACATTTGTTGATTAAAAATGCCTTAGATAAAATATCGGTTGGCGATGGGATTTTGGTCAAGGGCTCGGTCCCGAATTGGCAAGGGCAGTTGGCAGCTTGGTGTCGTGCTCAAGGTCATGGATATTGTTTGCAAGAAAAAACCGATCAGCTAAATATCGAAGATACGGTTGTCGTTACTCGTGGATCTTTTCAGAATGAGCGTTGGTCCCATCTTGAAAAATCTGGATCCATTAATAGTGCAGAGATCAATGCTGTTGCTGAAAAAGCAAATCCATTTTGGGGTTTAGCAGCTCGAGGTGCCACGGTAGAAGAAGGTGGTCCTCAATTTAATTTTCGTTTAGATCAGAAAAAAGATGTTTGGGCAAACAATGCAGCGGAGCTTTATGCGCAGGCCTTGGCGGCACAGTGGGATCCTGAGAAAGTTATATCTTGGTCGACGCCGCGGACACACAGTCAAGAGCTAGAGACTGCAGTTGTACAAGTCATGACATATATGATTGAAAATGAAAATGCAGCGCTGTTAGTCCCGGCAAGATTCTTGGGACAGTTGCATCCGCACTTTCGTGAAATTCAGGCTTTGTTGGCAATTCAGGTTGCAGACGAGGCCCGGCATATCGAGGTCTTTACTCGGCGAATTGGTCTTTATGGTGAGCAGCCAGCATTGTCTACAGTGGGTGGGCAGGTATCTTTAAAAACTTTATTAGACGAACCTGATTTTTCAGTGGCAGGTTTTTTATTATCAGTTTTAGGCGAAGGTACATTTATTGATCTGTTGCAGTTTCTGCATCAATTTGCTCCTGATTTGGTGACTCGTCAAATTTGTCTTTTGGCAGCACGTGATGAAGCTCGTCATGTTGCTTTTGGTATGAGTCATCTTCGCGAGCATTTAGAGGTTGAACCTACGTTGCGTGCACGTTTGCAGCGATCGCTTGAGCAAAGATACGAGGGTTTGGCGACAAGTAGTGGTTTGAATGCAGAAGTATTTGATTCATTAATTCTAATCGCTGCCGGTGAAACGACGGTCAAAGCTGTTTCTCAAGGGTATCAGCATGTTCAAGTATTATTGCGCCAAATGGAAAATGGTCGTCGCTCGAGATTGGAAAAACTTGGTTTTTCTTCGGACTTAGCTCAACAGTTGGCGTCTATGCACACAAGAAACTTTATGTGATTGATTTTTTTAGAGCTTCTATTGTTAGTTTTTCTGCTTTGGATTTCCCAAATTCTGGTCGGTAAATGATTGTGATTTCGTCTTTGTAGGTTGGGGTGTTTGGCTTTTGTTTGAGATTAAAGCCTGACAATTTGACTGCTCGTTCTGGTAAAATACCGACGCCGATTTTGTTGTTTATGATTTGTGCAATCAGTTCCAAACTTTCGCTTGAAATAATTTTTTTTGGTTTTTCTTTCCATATTTTTAAAATGGATTGTGTTTGAAATAAATTAAGATTGCAAATGACTGTATCAAGGTCTTCATAGCCTTTTGCTGACCATATGCCGACAGTGTCGGTTGCTAATTTTTGTATGACCAAGTCTGGGACCTCGGTTGGGTTGATGACGATGCCAATGTCAATATTGCCTCTTTGAATTTCGGCTTGGATATTTCTTGAGAGATCATGTCTTAATTCTATTTTGTAATCAGGTGCCTGTTTTTTTAATTCAACCAAGGCGTTTGGAATTGCATATTGTGCCACTGTTGGATGACAGCCAATACTGATGGTCCGTCCTGAAAAAGCTTGGTTTTCATCAGTGGTGATGTCTAAATCATTGTAGGCTTGCTGTAATTTTTGAGCTTTCAGTAAAAAAGATTTTCCACTTGGAGTTAGCTGAATTCCCGAACGAGAGCGGTAAAACAAAATGCTGCCCAGGTCGGATTCTAAACGTTTTATACTTTCAGAAAGTGCAGGTTGGCTGATCTCTAATTTTTTTGCAGATTGAATAATCGTGGAACAGCTGCTGGTTTCGACAAAGTTTGTAATATCTGTCATTCTGTATTTCATATATGATCACCTATTAAATGTATAGGTAATATCGTATTATACTTATGTTTAGAGTTCAAGTACTTCTCTGGTCAGGAGGTTCTATGAAAACAATACTTATGTTGTTAGTCAGTTCGT
>CAZMVK010000003.1:0-26981 GCA_964569545.1 uncultured Bdellovibrio sp. | reverse complement strand
ATCAGCAAATGCCACGGTGATTGTCAGTGAGCAAAACATTCCAATGAAAATAGATTTGAACCGAGCAAAGGTAAAATGGTCAAACCTTGGGTATGGAGATAGCTATTTTGTTAAGGTTATCATCCCTGAGTTAACAGATATTACTTTGCTCAATCATCGTAATGAGGGTGAAGACGGGCCATGTATGTTTACTTCAGGCACAGATAAGGTTGATGATCTTATTAAAGATAATCTAAAAACAGTCGATGTTATTATGAATGTTAGACTGCAAAGAGACGCCTGGGTCACGGGCGAGGGGGATGCTAAGAAATGCAAAGTCTTGTTAACCGAGATTCTGCATGCAAAAATTAATGGATTTGAATTTCAACATACACGGTCTGTGGAAATGCCAGAGAGAAATCTTGATGATTGTCGTTAAGATTTTGATTGATTGATTGATTTTGGAGGAGCATTTCATAGTCGCCTCCGAAGCCATCTTTGGATTTTCTCTTGTTCGGGTTTAGTTTTTCAACTACGAAAAATAAGTAGATATATCTTCGATATCTACATAAGGAGTTTATTTGTGTTTAAATTTATTGTATTTGTTGTAATTTCAATTGCTGTAACTAAGTCTATAGCAAGCCCAGATGTTTTTGAGATTGTTTTAAAATGCAGTCCCAATATACCTTCAAATTATTTTACAAATGAAAATTTGAGTTTGGTATTAAATAGATCACAACTCCCACGTATTACTGCTCATTATATAAAAGAAGCAGATAGATCTGCGGATTATATTCTTCCCGTTTTTGATAGCGGAGATCTTGTTGGTACTGAATATTTTGAAATAATAAAATTGGATGGGATAGTTACGAGAGAACAAGATAACTCGAAAATTATTCAGCATAGAATTAAATTAATAATACAAAATGGAAGGCTTCATTTCATGGATCCAATTGGTCGCTTTGTTGAAACGAAGCCATACGACCAGCGCGAGTGGAGTTGTTTGGAAAGTAAATAATTTTCTTGCACTTGTAGGGCGTGTCCTTATTTGGTCGAACAATGCTGAGGTCGATTTAAATTGGTTTTCACAGCCGTGCGATCAAATAAGGACGCGCTCTAGTATTTAAAAAAGTTTAATTTTCGAAATTGATTGAGGAGTTAAACTTTCAATTTCTCCTCAATCGAGTAAATTTGTGTCTTGTTGAAAGTTAGTTTTTCAACGATGCAAAGTAAGCAGAGACATCTTCCATATCTTGCGGAGTTAGCTGCGCTGCCATTGGGCTCATCATTTGGTTTTGACGAACTCCGGATTTAAAGTCGTTTAGTTGTTTAATCATATATGCTTTTTTCTGACCAGCAAGATTTGGGAACATGTCTGATAAGCCGATACCATTTTGACCGTGGCATCCAACACATGAAGAAATAATGCCATTTCCCCAAGAGATTGAACTTGAAGCTATAACTAAACCGATAGCTGCTAATTTTATTTTCATGTTTTTCATAGGCACTCCTTTGATGCTAATTGCATTTTTGAATTGAATTTAAATAGGTCGAAACATCGTTAATGTCTTTTTCTGATAAATCTTGAGCCACACCTTTCATAAATGCATTTGTGCGCTCGCCGGATTTGAAAAATTTCATTTGTTGAATCAGGTAGGATGTTTTTTGTCCTTTTAATGACGGGGCTTGCATTTGGTTTCCATTCATATGACATGCGACACAGCTGTTGTTATCAAAAACTATTTTGCCTTGGACTGGGTCTCCTAGTGTTAAATCTAATGTCGGTTGCACGTCGCAGGCTTTTTGCGACGAAATATAATCGCTAATAGCTTGAATCTGTTCTGGAGTGGTCAATAAAGATGCCATGCTCTGCATAATTCCACCCATCATTAGATCTTTACGAGTTCCATTCTTAAAAGCAATTATTTGATTTGTTAAATAGTCTTTATTTTGTTCGAAAATTTGCGGAGTTGATAAAGCAGCCGAGTACGGTCCATGACAACCGGTACAGTTCGATTCAAAAAAAGATTTTGCATCAAAAGCTACTGGTGGAGCAGGATCGGGAGTAGGTGCGGGAGCTGGTTCTGGGGGGACGGGAGTAGGAACTGGAGCTGGAGCTGGAACGGGAACGTCAGTCGGAGGATTTGTTGGAGCTGTGATGGTGGCAGGTAGCGCGCCGTCATCAAGCCATTTTTCTATAAGGCCTAATTCTTGATCTGTCAGTTTCCCTGTCAACGGCATATTTTTTTTCACAATCACTCGATCTCGTAAAGCTACTGTTTTAGTAACTGCGACGGAATAATTCATCCAGTTTGATATTGCCGAATTGGCGTTGTGACATTGACTGCATTTGCTTTCAAAAATTGGTAAAACTTTGTCGAAAGTTATTTTCCCAGAGGATCCTGTTGATTGACCGCTATTGCCGGCATTTTGCCCGGTCATCTTGTTGGCGGCGTCGTTTAAGCCAGATGGGTTGTGTGCTCCATGTGGATTGCAGGCTGAAATTAGGATGCATATTGAAGCAGTAATTAAAATTTTTGATTTAGATAATTTCAACATATGAGCCCCTTAAATCCAAATGTGTAACAAGAGATATACAAAATCTTGAACCGCAGGAAGAGTTGACGATTCGGCAAGTCCGGGTCTAGTGGTGAGAGATTTTTCATATCTGGCATTAATGTCTGTATTTGCGTTGATAAAATATTTTCCACCAACTCCTGTGCGAGTAAAATAATCTGATGAATATGATAAATCAGGAATAAAATATTCGTATTTAACCAAATAACTCCAGCGTGGACTGTAATCCCAATTCAATTGCACGAGATCTCCTTGGGCTGCACTATTAGTTAAAGATGTTGCCCATGTTCCAGTTGGAAAAAATGTCCTGCCCATTGCCGGATTGATCGTGGTGTTGTTCCAGCCTTTTGAGTTCACTTGTTCAAGCAAGAGAGAACCATTGAAATAGTTGTTTGTAAATTGACCAGTCGGAATTACCAAATACACAGAAGACGCATCCGCTGCTATTGGGTAAGCATTAGAACTGTCGTGTTTGTAGCTGGCGCCGACAATCATCGGTAGAGGGAATGGGTTGAGACGAATATTTGCGACAACTCCATAAGGGCTGTCATCGGTTTTAGTTTGTTTATTTGAAGAGTGAAAAGTAGCACCACCGTCAGAATAGCCACTGGTGGCAGCTAAGTCATAATGAAAAACAGAGTTGACAGTACTGGCAAATGCAAGACCGGCTTCATAATCTACCATGGTATTGCGAGTCTGTAATCTGACATAAGTTCTGTGTTCATCGTTTGCCAAACCAAATGGCGTACGGAAACGACCAACAACAATATAAGAGTTTGAAATCTTTTGTTGCGCCAACGAGGAATCCGCATCAAGGTTAAAAAACGCATAAGAATCACCTAGTCCGCTGCCAAGTAATCCAAAGTCATTAGAGAGAACAACTCCCATACCTTCATTACCAGTATCTGCATTTTCTATCACAGGGATATGAACAGAGGCGTTATTGTTCATAATCACCAATCCGCGTCTTTCTTGGATCTGAGAATCAGAATGTAAAAGCTCAGAGCGAAGATCCAATTGAAACCAAGCTTTTTTAGAAAGTGTGCTGATTTTTAAACCACGTTGTCCGTAAAGCTTACCATCTTCGTTTCGAATGCCACCACCAAAAGGGCTGACGTGACAAACTGTGCAGCTGACATAGCCGTGAGTGGCTGCGTATTCTGGGCGGGCCCAGCAAAAAACTGTGAAGAACAGTATTGTGAAAGTTAGAAAATAGTTTTTATTAATGAGTTTGGTTTTCATGAATTCGTTTTTGTGCTCACTCTGTAGAAAAGGCAATAATTAAGAAAGTCACATATATTTTGTATAAGCGCATGGGACATTTAATCCTATTTTTTAGATCTATTATTTTTTTACCTCAAGCTCGAATCGTTTTGTCTAAGAGTTGGACAGTGATTAGAGGAGTTTGCTTGAGTTGCGCAGCAGAAAAGATGTTCAAAATGTTTGTGACAAATTGTCTCAACAGCAGCTCGGCTAATTAGGAATAAAAATGTCTGCCTATAGTTAAACTCTTGCGAAAAAGTGATCTTTGGTTTTACAACATGTCTCTGTTTTGTTTTTCATTTGAGAGTTGCGATCATAGCAGGTCTTTGAAGCTGAGGGGTAAAATGTTTCAAGTGCGTTGTTTAATAGTTGTTCTGTGTTTTACTTTATTATTTGTAACTTCGAGAAAAGCATTTGCAGCAGAACAGTCTTTAGATTTGGAACAAGAGACTCAGTCGGTATCCGCTGCGAACAACAGTTTGACTGCAGCGAATTCAGTGGCCAACAAATTTTCATTGATGGGCAGAGTAGATTTAACCACCGAGACATCCAATCCAGATCGTCCAAAGGCACGTGAAAATCATCTGGATAATAATCACTTTCTTGTTTTCTTAAAGGCGAAAGCTTCACCCTAAGTTAACTTTATGGGAGAGATCGTTAAACAGAGCTTTTATTTTGTCGATTATTTGGCTCGGCCAGATTTGTCTGTAGAGTTTGGAAAAATCATTGTGCCATTTGGTGACACTCGCCGATTTCATCATTTTTATGGTGGGGTGCAAGGCTACGGTGCCAAGGGCGTTATGTTTACAAATCTTTGGGCCGAGAGTGGTGCAAATTTAAAATGGAAGCTTGCTGAGTCTGAAGTCGAAACATATTGGGTGGATTCGATTCAAGATGATAGTACAACGGCAGATCCTGGCTTGCAATCAACAGTGGAGCCCAGAACTATTCAAGCGGGTGGATTTCGTTGGACTGCTGGGGTTGTCAGTGGTGTCACTGGGATTTTGTCTGGATATCGAGGCGAGTACCAACCGGGAAAAGCTGTCGAGATCGCAGGACTTGATTTGTTTTCAGAATATGGAGTCTGGGGAATGAAACATTTGCGTTGGTCCTATGGAGTGGCGAATGCGTGGATGCGAAAATCTTCGGTCAGTGGTGATTTTGTAAAACGTGGAGATTATTTAGAGCTTGCGACAAATTCTTTTGGTAGCGGCGAGGCTCGAGTTCGATATGGAACCTACATTGATAACGACAAGGTTCGCACAAAAAATGATATACAAAGTTTGAATGTTGGTTACTCGTTGCCAGTGGATGTGTTGCGTGTATTGACCGAGTACCAATGGAATTATGAATCTGTAAATGAAATAGATAATGATTTATTTCGCATTATGGTTTCACTTGATTTTTAAAGTATTTATTTTTAGGGGTTGAAAAATGGATTTAAAAAATTTAACAAATTGTCGTTTGCGAAATGCGCCTTTGTCTGTGAAGACTTTGGCTGCTGGATTTTTGTTTGCGATCAGTTTGGCTTATTTGTATGCCATTGGAAATATTGTGATGGTTGTTGGTTGGACCCCAAGAGCCATTGCCATTCATTATTATGGCGCAGAAGAGGTTTTACAGTCCGAAAAAACACCGGCTCCCACTCAGGGAGAGCAAGGTTTGGATCTGGAGGCAATGGCCGTAGAACCTGTAGAAAAAACCATAGGGCCTCGTCCCAGCTTTAAGAATTTAGTACAAGAAGGACATTTTCATTTGTTTGGAATGACTAGCTTCTTTTTTGCTCTGACAGTGTTGGCTCTGTTCACTGATATTTCTGAAAGAAAAAAAGCATTTTTGGTTGGTGCGCCTTACGTGGCTATTGTTTTTGATAATTTAAGTTTTATGGCGACCAGATTCTTAGGTCCAAAGTTAGCTTATCTGACGGCGATGTCAGGGGCTGTGATGGGAATTTGTTTTGTCAGTCTTTGGTTGTTGATTGTTGTAGAGATTTGTAAAAATCCGGAGGTTTCAAAGTGAACAGTATAGTGAGCAATTTTTTGAATTCATTTATTGTCTTGTTTGCGGTGTTGTCATTGGCTTTTATTCCGCGCTCAGCCAACGCTGCTGAGTTGGTATCATTAAAAGATTATTTGAAAAAAGAGTTGGCAGGGGCTGCGAAAATGTCCAAAGAGATTTTTTCAGTTTCTGCTGACAAGAAAAAAGAGCTATCGAAAATTGCACCAGATGCTCAAGATGAGCAATTTACATTTTATTATGCAAAAAAAGCAGATGGTGCTTTGGACAAAGCATGCACGGTTGTGGCTCAACAAGGCAAAGAAGGCCCGATGAGTATTGGCGTTTGTTTTGATAATGTCGGTTTGGTACAATCTGTAACCATCTTGTCTTCTGAAGAAGAACATGGAAAAAAAGTTGCCGAAGAATCGTGGCTCAAACAATTTAAAGGTAAAAAAGTCAGTGATGCATTTCAGGTTGGACGAGATGTCGATGGCGTTTCAGGGGCAACGATGTCATCAAAGGCTGTTGCTGAAACTTTGCGTAAATCATCTTTTGCATTTTCAAATTTTGTTGGGAATAAAAAATGAAAAAAATATTTTGTGGATTTTTGATTTTACTTTCTGCTTGTGGGGCTCCTCATCCATTTCAGCGTGGCGAGAAATTATCAGTTGGTGATGATTTGGTAATAGCTGCTGGCAATGAAGATCAAGCAAATGGTCTGAGCCAATCTTTTTTTCAGCAAACTGTGTTGCCGATGTTAGATAGAAAATGTTCGCTTTGCCACGGCAATCCTGCTCCAGATTTTAATTCAGCAGAAAAGATGGTGGAGTTTAAAAAACCTGAGGTCAGTGAGCTGTTATTGGTTTCGGCTGGAAAGGCCTCTGGCCATAGTCCGATTTTGCGTGAGAATTCCGTTGAGTATGGTGTTTTGGTCAGTTGGATCAATGGTGCATCAGGTGCAGATGCACCCACAACTACAACTACAACGACGACGATCACAACAACAACTACAACTGTAAGCTCGACCACCACGACAACTGTTCCTTCGCATGTGCCGACAGGGGATCAGTTGAATTTAAATTTTTTCACGCAAAAGCTTTATCCTGTTTTGGATGTTAAGTGCTCATTGTGTCATGAAAATCCAGGTAATACCTTTGAGGCAGCTAAAAAAATTGTTGTGTTTAAAGACATCAACAACAGTGAACTTTATCTTTACGGTGCAGGAAAAAACGGTCACCGTGCAGTTTTAAAAGAAGGTTCTCCTGATTTGCAGACTTTGGTTGATTGGATCAATGGTGCGGTTCTGAATTGATGAGATTCAGAATTTTTCTTTTAATATTATTTGTTGTTAGCGGTGCCAACGCTAAGGATTCTTTTTGTGAGGTCTTACAAAAAATTCCAAGCATGGGGACTATTTTTGAAATTCAATTGGTTCGTAAATGTTCAGACAAAGATGATAAAACATTGTTTTTAAAAATCAAAAAAGAGTTGGATGAGATCGAGTCCGAGTTGACTTTGTATCGAATAGATAGCCCGCTTCAGCGGCTCAATGAGAATGGTGTTCTTTTGGGCTCGTACCCACATCTTGACTTTTTACTCAGGAAATCTTTGAAAGCTAATAAAGACACAGGTGGGGCTTTTGACATCAGTATTTACCCCGTCTTGCTGATGATTCAAGAGAGCTTTAAGAAATATAAAAAACCTCCGTCAACAGAGGAATTGGATCCATTAAAAAAACTGGTGGATGTGAGCTCTATTTCCATTGAAGAAAAAAAAATTTCGTTTGCTAAAATTGGCATGAAATTAACATTTGATGGAATCGGCAAGGGATATGCTGTGGATAGGGTCGCATCTATTGCGGAAGCAGTAGGTGTGAAGAGATATCTTTTAAATTTTTCTGGCAACATGCGTTGGTTAGGCTTACGAGCCGATGGAAAAAAATGGCAATTGGCGATGTGGAATCCCGTGCTGCAAAATGCAAAGTCGTTCGACACGGGGCTGGCTGGGGCTATGGCCTCTTCCGGGGCCGAAATCAATCATTACTCAGAGGATTTGCGTTGGCATCATATCATCGATCCTATCAGCCTAAGGCCACCTATGTTATGGTCGCAGGTGACGGTTGTGGCGTTGGGTACAAAGGTTACCGCCATGGATTGTGATGTGTTGTCGACCGCGACCTATATTTTGAATTTTAAGAAAATGAAATCGATATTGCAGGTCTCATATCCATTATATCGAGTTTGGGCCGTGGATTTAACGGGAAAAATGCGATTGGCAACCCCATAGATTCTCATATTCAGTAAGGTAGATGAGACGCATTGTCTCCCAGTCAGTTAATACTGCTGAAAAAGATTGAGTATATATTTCGAACAGAATAGAAATTTAACGTCAGATCGTTCAATTTAATGGAGGGGATTATGAAGAAAATTGTTCAGTTGTTGTCAGTTGTTATCGGGGCCTTGGTTGTAGGAGCTACTGCCGGAGCGCAGTCTCGAAATTTATGTACGGGACCTTTTCACCAACCAGAAGTTTGCAATCGCATGAAGCATTTACGTTCTGCTGTGAACGTTTTGGATGGTCAGCGTGAGTTGATGCAAATCAATTATCCATACATATCAGCTATTGGTTCAAATATTTCTGAAAATGTGACTGAGATTTTAAAAGTGATCACCATGGAAAATCCGGATCATGTTGAAAGCCTACGTTTGGTTAAGGCTCAAGCTGATAAATTACAAATTTTGGCAGGTAAACAAAGCTTAATTACTTATGAGCATTCAAATTTGATTCGTCAAACCTGTGCAAATTGCCACAGTAAGAATTCACCTCCGCCAAGTGGTGTGAATTGGAACGAAGTATGGAATTATGACTGGGAAGTTGTTTCTAAGAATTGCAATACTCCGGGCCGCAATCCATACACTTGCAAAAGTATGAATGGATTGTTTACCACTTACTCTCACATTATTACGGCTTTTGTTGTTGGTCTGCAGAACTTTGATACTTTGAAAGCGGATGCTCAAGAGATCGTTAGATTGTTACAAGATCTAGGTAAAAATGGTGCATTTCACATTGGCGAAGGCGTGCGTGCTAAAGCTGAATCTGAAGCTCGTGAGGTGATTACCTTAGCTGAATTGAAAGATGCAGCTGCATTTGAAAAGTCTTTGACCTTGTCAGATTCTTGCACCACTTGCCACACTGAAAATGGTCGCGGTACATTCAAGCCGATGGCACTAAATTTTGGTAAAAAGAAAAATTAATCCATTTACTGCCTGTTAAGATATTTGCGAGCCAGAATTCTTCTGGCCCGCAGTCTTCTGAAGGGTGTGTTTATTAGATCGCGCTTAAATAGATTTTCTATAGGTGCTCGATCAAATGAAGACACATAGACTTTAAAAAACAAAGTTGAAAATCCAGAGGATTTATCAGCTTTGTTTTTTTTTCCTTTTCGTCTAGCAAATCATCATTTTCTTACTGCTGTTGAACTTTTTGACAGCTTCTAACCTGTTAATTCGACAAAGTTTTTTTTGTCGGGTTCTTTCTGTTTTGCGGTACATAAATTGTAATATCAGGTTCCACCATGACTCTTTAACCCAGCAAGAGGAACCGAAGATGAAAGTTAGCTTAAGAAACAACAACAAAATTGGATTTTTACTTCTGTCCGCAGTTCTATGTTTTACTACGTTGATTCATTCTGAGTACAGTCATGCCGCTAAAGGTGGCGCTGCTAAAAAAAGAAAAAAAGGTCGTATCGGCATGCGCATGTCAGCACCAAGCATGAATGATCAGTGTTTCATGGATTACGAGGATGACAAAAAACAAATCACTGGAGGTGCGAGTGAAAAGAAATTTCAATTGGCATCGACCTCTAAATTGGCAACTTCTTATTGGGCATTGAAAAAATGGGGACCCAATTATCGTTTTACGACCCGTTTTCATGTCTTTAACATAAATGGAACCACTGCCGATGTGCATATCGAAGGTGGTAAGGATCCTTTCTTTGGTCGCGGGATGGGTTATTTTGTAATATCCGAGTTTGTTAGTAAGTTAGGAATTACAAATGTTCGTAATTTGACATTTGATGAGAATTTTAAAATATTTTTAAATGTAATGGACTACCAAAAGAAAATAACAGCCCAGGATGCGAAAACTTTTTACAAGTCTCCACAGCAAGTTAAAATTGTATTGAATGAGTTTTTACAAGGTTCAATTAACAAAGATAAATATATTGCGATTTCAGAAAAATCGAAGCGTATAAATGGATTTAGTTTTGATAGAAATGTACGTTTCAATGTCGAAAATATTGATTATCTAAATTCACAGCAGTTTGAGAAAACACATGACGTCAATGTGGTTAAAAATGAAAATATTTACGAGATTAAATCGGCACCATTGTATCGTGCATTGAAAGAAATGAATTTACATTCGCACAATTACATTGCGGATATGATTTATTTAGCGGTTTCAGGTGTGGATCTAAGCAATCCGAATTTTGACGTCTTGTTATCTGCTGCTAGCCAGAAATTTGCTCCATTCATTAAATCTTCTTTGGATTTGGATGCTTCTGACATTGCATTTGTAAACGGCGATGGCGATGCTAAAAGGACGGCCTCTGGTAAGGTTTATAATATGGCTACTTGTCGAGCCATGCTTGAGATTATTGGCGGTTTAAAGTCATTGCTTGGTAAATCTGATATGGATTTAGAAGATGTGATGGCGGTCAGCGGTGTTGAGCAAAGCACTTTGGGGATGCGATACGTGGGTATCCCAGGTTTAGTGATCGCGAAAACAGGAACGGTTGCCAATGCTGTGACCTTGGCCGGTCAGCTGAATACAAAAGATGGTGAAATATTATTTGTTTATATGACTCATACCAATGGCATGGGGCAAAGTAATAAAGCCAGAGATTTGATAAAAAAACAAGTTGTAGGAAAAATTCGTGAACATGATGGCGGCGATCCTGTTGAATATGAATCTGCTGGTTTTCTGCCGTTTGATCGTAAATCAATTCTGGTAGCAGTTAAAGAAAATATGCCGATTCTGAATAAAAACAAAAAAGAAAAAGAAGTCCCAGTCAAGGTTGCAGAAGTGACAGATGTGGTTCTGTTACCAAATCCGGAAGATCAGGTTGGTAGTGGTCAGGATCAAGTAGTGGGTATGGTGATTCCGTGAAATGATGGGACTTGTAGAATATGAGGACTCAATCAGTAAAAAGCATTTTTAGGAGTATAAATGAAAAATAAAAGTCATATCATTTTGCTGAATGCGCTTTTATTATTTTGCAGTTGGACATGTGCTGCTGAAGCAAAAAAAAATGTCAATTCACATTCTACATCGGAAGTATTAGCGAGAACTCATGTTGACATGTTGGTTGAAGCTATCTTTGAGCAAAAAACTGAAAAAGTAAAATCTCAAATTAAAAATGTTCCAATCAATGCGCGTGATCAGCAAGGTGTCACTTTGCTGATGGCGGCATCCAGTGTTGGTGATATGTCTTTGTTAAATTTAATATTACAACGCAAGCCTGATTTAGAGCTTAAGTCGGTTGAAGGTGAAACCGCATTGGGCATGGCATTACATAGTGAGCAAGTGGCTGTTGTTAAGAAACTGCGTTCTGTTGGCGCATCATACAATAGCACCTGTGGGGCAGAGCTCTCTTCGTTATTTATTTGCGCATTGACAGTAAATAATTATCAGGCAGTTGTTGATATTGCCAAAGTGAATCCACAGGTTGTTCGAGATATTAATTTAAAAGATGGAAACACAGCCTTGCATATCGCCGCAGAGAGTGGAACTGAGAAAATTGTTAAAGCTTTATTGACCTTGGGTGTGGATAAAAAAATGAAAAACAAAGAAGGTTTGACTGCTTTGGATCTTGCCAAACAAATGAATCGGAAAAAAATTATTTTACTTTTGCAGGGAAAGTAGAAGCGGAATTCAGTTAGAAGTATTTGTTGGAAGTCATATTTTTTCAGAAAAATCTTTTTTAAACGAAAGGCTTTTTAAGCGAGTTTTGGGGTGTTGAAATTTAGAGTTCATTGAGCTGTTATAATGGGTGGGTTGTGAAAAATTTAAGGGTGGGTTTTCTTTTTTTACTTTTGTCATTATGTTTTTATTCTGCACAGGCGCAAATTGCTTGTTCGAATTTGTATTTACCCAATGCCTATTTGGGGCGTTCAGCAATATATCGTGAACTTCAGCGTTTGCATGTTCCTACTGTGATTAAGAAAACCTCAAATGGATCTTTGCCTGTGGTGTTGTTAAATTCACAGACAGCAAGACAGATGCATTCGCTGCTTGAGAGAACGATGGGCACGGTGAATACTTATCAGCCAAACAGTCCGAATGATCATGGAGCACTTCGTTTTCAGGATATGCTTGTCGACAAAGATATGCCGAGTATGCGATCCAGAGGAGAGTTGCATGGAACTGGAATTTCTTGGGGTGATTTATTATCGCTTTTGGATTATTCACGACAGCAGGTAGAGATTGGTGGTCATCAGCAGCCGCATGTGCGAGTCGAGACAGTTTATGCGTTAAGCGAAAATGAAATGCGGACCGTGAACCTGTATCATCGTATGCGTCGTGCTGCGATTGTTCGAGTTCCTTTCATTATTCGTGGTGAGATTTGGGGGCAGGGTGGCCGAAACTCTGTCGACAGTGTCCATGAAACTTGTTATGGTTTTTGTAAATCTAATTTGTTGCCAGTAGCTTTAAAGGAAATGGAAAAAGAAATTTTACGAACGTTGCCAATGTTTATTAATTTGCCAGAAACTTTATCGAATGGTGAAAATTTAGAGCATATTATAGACAGTTTATTGGCCAAGGATGATGTGCAATTATGGTTGCACGATGTTGAAGAGATATTTCTTAATGAAAATCACACTCGGCTAGAGGCCTATCTGGCGACAGAGGTCGGCTTGCCGCAGTCTCTGCAAGAGTTTCATATTTTATCGATTTTTGACAAAATGGAAGCAGTCAATTGGTTGGTGGGGTATCATTTGACTAAACAATATTGGCAGTTGATGCAAAATCTTGAGATGTCAGGTAATAAAGATAATTCAGATATAGAACATCGCCGAGCTTCGATGGTTTTTATTTACGATAGCCTTGTCAGTGATGAGGGGTTTTTATCTTCAGAATATAAACGTCGCGGTGTGTACTCACAGTGGGAGCATTGATGCCGTCATCGGAAAATATATTTTTAATCAATCAATCCAGCGAGCGTATGCCGAAAAAATTTATTTATTCTTGGTTGTCTGAGCTTGTCGTGATGTTAGCTAAAGATAAAAAACATGTACGCAGTAAATGGAAAAAACAAAATTTGACTGTGGTGTTTTTAAATGTCGGGCCAGCAAAAAAAATCAATTTCGAATTTCGTAAAAAAAAATATGCTACTGATATTTTGAGTTTTGAGGGTGTAGATTCTGCTACTGAGCTTGGCGAACTTGTGCTTTGTGCTCAAGTTTTAAAACGCCAAGCAAAAGAACACGGTCTTAGTTTCCGCCTAGAGCTGGGATATATGCTGATTCATGGTGTCTTGCATCTTTTAGGTTATGATCATGAAACGAATGCGAGAGACGCAAAACAAATGTTTGAATTGCAAGATCGTTTGTTTGCAAGCTTGAGTGAAAAACTAAATTTGTAAGCCATTATTTATTAAGCAGGCTATAGTATGTTTAATCAAAATCTCTGGTTTCTTGGTAAACATACTTATGGCGTCCTTAATAAAACCAAAATATTATGGATGAGTTGATGTTTTGATTCGCAGCGTCTTTGCGCAGTTGTTTATCTGTAAGATCAATTATTTGACAGATTGTATACAAAGTCCGAAAGTATTCGCTACTGCTGTGGCGAGGATTTTTATCTATGAGCTTAGTCTCTGAAATGTATGATATTAAAAAACAACTCAACGACCTGAAAAAGTTGTCAACCGAACTTCGGGGGTATCTTTGACCTCGACAAGAAAAAACGTCGTTTAGACGAATTGTTGATGTCTTCGGAAAATCCTGATTTGTGGAACAAGCCCGAAGAGATGCAAAAATTAAATAAAGAAAAAGCATTTCTTGAAAAATCTGTGGGCGAGTTCGAAAGCTTTCGTCAAGGCGTTGAAGATGCCGAGGTTTTGCTTGAGATGAGTGTCGAGGCGCAAGATGAAGACACCTTTGCTGAAGCTAAAAATGAATTAGCGAAATTAACTAAGCAAGGACAAGATCTTGAGCTGAAGAGAGTTTTAAATGGCGAATTGGATGCCAACTCTGCATATCTATCGATCAATTCTGGCGCTGGCGGAACTGAGGCCTGTGATTGGGCAGCGATGCTAATGCGTATGTATATTCGTTATGCTGAACAGCAAGGGTATTCGGTAGAAACTCTGGAGCTGAGTGATGGTGATGGCGCTGGAATTAAATCGGTAACATTGTTGATCGAAGGTCCTTATGCCTATGGATATTTAAAAGCAGAGAGTGGTGTGCATCGTTTGGTTCGAATCTCTCCGTTTGATTCCAATGCGCGCAGACATACCAGTTTTTGTTCTGTATTTTGTTGGGCTGAGATTGACGATGAAATTAAAATTGAAATTCGTCCTGATGATTTAAAAGTAGAGACTTATCGATCTAGCGGCGCTGGTGGTCAGCACGTTAATAAAACCGATTCAGCAGTGCGAATGTATCACTTGCCATCTGGGATCATTGTGCAATGTCAAACGCAGCGTTCACAGATTCAGAATCGTGAAAAAGCATTGAAAATGCTAAAAGCTGCTCTTTATGAAAAAGAAGTCGAAACAAGATTGAAAGCTAAAGAAGAATTAGAATCTGGAAAAAAAGCGAATGAGTGGGGTTCGCAAATTCGTTCTTATGTGATGCATCCATATCAAATGGTCAAAGATCATCGCACACAATTTGAAACCAGTCAGGTGCATGACGTGATGGATGGTGAACTGCAAGGGTTTATCATGTCGTATTTACGCTCGCAAATTTCAGGAACGGCTGCGACGTGAATTCATTTCACTTGTGGCTCAGTTTTCGTTTACTCAAAGGAAAAAGCTCGCAGTTGTTTTCGCTGTCAGGCTTGAATGCTTTGGTTGGTTTGATTTTGGGTGTGGCCTGTTTGGTTGTGTCGATGGCCGTGATGAGTGGTTTTGAATCGACCTTACAAAAAAGTGTGGCTGATGTTTCAGGTCACATTCAAATGTTGGTTCGTCGTCAATCGCCAATTGGTGCAGATAAATTTGATGAATTAATGAGTAAGATTAAAATTTCAGAGCCAACGTTGGTGGCTGGTACGCGTTTTAGTTATCTTGAAGCGGTGCTTGCGCATCAGGGAAAAATATCTGGCGTGATGGTGCAGGGCTTGGATCCGAAAAATGTTGGCCAGGTTTTGGGTCTGGAGTCACGATTGGTGCAAGGTCAGCAATCACCACAAGGCAAAATGGATTTTAGCAATCAAGATGATGCGATGGGTGCGTTGATCGGATCTGGTTTGGCTGAGCAAATGAAACTAAAAATTGGCGATCGGTTTCGTTTGGTGCTGCCAATGCGTAATGAATATCAGCCGCAACAATTTCGTCGCAAAGTTGGTGTTTTTATTGTGCGTGGTGTTTTGGATTTAGGAAAATACGATTACAATCAGAGGCTGATTTTAACTTCGTTATCAGCGACGCAAGAGTTGGCGGAAATTGGCGATCGATATTCAGGAATTTTATTAAAATTTGAAGATATCAATAAGGCACGAGAGATTGCGGATCGGCTGCGCCGACAATATGGCGAATCTTTTTCGATAAGAGATTGGCGTGAGATCAATGAAAATTTATTTGAGGCCGTTAAGATTGAGCGGCCGGTGGTGTTTTTTGTTATTTTAGTTATTATTCTGGCTGCGGCATTTAATGTTGCTAGTACTCTGTATATCAATGTTGTCAGTCGTTATTCGGAAATTGGCTTATTAAAATCATTAGGGTTGTCGCGTAAAGATTTATTGCGCGTGTTCAGTTTGCAGGGCGTGATGATGGGTGGCTTGGGATTGGTCGGCGGGCTTATTCTGGGTTTGCTTTTGTGCGCAGGGGTTTCCTATATTCAAACGCATTTTGGTTTTTTGCCTGGCAGTGTTTATAAAATTGATCGTATTGATCTCAGTTTGCGATTTGTGGATTTAATCACAATTTCTTTTGTTACTCTTTTGATTTGTTTTGTTGCTACATTGGCCCCTGCCTTTCGAGGTGCTTCGCTTTCCCCAGTGGAGGGTTTAAAAAATGAATAATCAACACCCAGAAGTTTTATTGTCGGCAAGACGTTTGCGCAAAGTTTATCCACAAGGAGTTGGTGAGCTTGAGATCGTCAAAGATATTTCTTTGGATATAAAAATTGGTGAGGCCGTTTGTATTATCGGTTCTTCGGGCGCGGGCAAAAGTACTTTGCTGCATATGCTCGGAACTTTGGATAGACCAACTTCTGGTGAGTTGTTTTTTCGTCATGAAAACGAAATGAAATCTCTGTTGCAAATGCACGATGATGATTTAGCTCTTTTTCGTTGTCGTTCGATGGGATTTGTTTTTCAGTTTCATCATCTTTTGTCTGAATTTACAGCAATTGAAAATGTGATGATCGCGGCTCGAGTAGCGGGTGTTGATAAAGCACAAGCCAATGATATGGCAGCAGATCTGTTGACGCATATGGGGTTGGCGGCGCGAGAAGATCATTATCCGAATCAGCTCTCTGGTGGCGAGCTGCAGCGAGTGGCGATTGCTCGTGCCTTGATCAATAAACCAAAAATTTTATTTGCTGATGAGCCAACTGGAAATTTGGATTCGCAAAATGGTTCTTTGATTCAAGATTTGTTTTTTCAACTGAAAGAATCCATGGGTCTTACTTTGGTTGTGGTCACTCATGATCCGCAATTTTCTCGTAAGTTCGGTCGCGTTCATAAAATTTCAGATGGCCGCTGGTTGTAAGCTTTTGAATTCGGCTGTGCAGGCAGCATTGACTTTGCCAAAAGGCACTGTTAGGCTTTACCAGTTTTTGGCTAAGTATTTAAAACAATTAAATAAAAACGGACTTATCAAAATGATTTATGAAGATCACTACGGTTGCAAACAAGGCCCAGCACTGAGCCGTCGTTTTCTGACATTGTTATTATTTGTTTTTTGTGGATTGATTGTTGATTTGTCGGGCGCTCAAACTGCTCCCGTTGGCACAAAAGCAAATTCTCCTGCTGTCGCTGTTAAAAAACCAGTCGTTGCTGGAAAGAAAAAAAACAATCGTTTATTATTGCCAACAAGTTTAAACAAAAATAAGGCCACCGAAACGGCAGCGCCTGTGGCTGCGGTTAGTAATTTAAAAATTCGTAAAATAGAAATTCTAGGTCAGAAAAAAATCGAAAAAGATGCGATCGAAGTGAAACTTAAAAGTAAAGTCGGTGAGGCTTATCTTGAGAGCATGATTCGTGAAGATATCGAAAATGTTTTTAAAACAGGATTTTTTTACGACGTCAAAGTTGAGAAAAAAGTTGAAGGCACGGAAGTTGACCTAACTTATACTGTGTATGAAAAGCCGTCGGTCAGTGAAATTACTTTTGAAGGCAATGTCGAGTTAAAAACCGATGAGTTGTTGGAAGCTTCTGGCATGAAGGCTTACGAGATCTTGAGCACATCTAAAATTCGCGATGCCGTTGATAAATTGCAGAAGATGTATGAAGACAAAGGCTTTTTCTTAGCAAAGATTGAAACCAAATTAGAAGAAGTGAAAAAAGAAGAAGCAACGAAAAACGAAGCCGCTTCATTAAAGCTGACTTTCAATATTAAAGAGAATGACAAAGTTCGTGTTAAGAAAATTACATTTCTTGGCAATCGAAGACTGAAAGATGGATTTTTGAAAACTCGCATGGCTACCAATGAAGGTGGTTTTTTCAGTTTTATGTCAGGCTCCGGGGCATATAAACAAGATGCTTTTGATCGCGACTCGCAAATGTTGCGTTATTTGTATTTCAACGAAGGTTACGTTCAGGTTAAAATTGATCGTCCACAGGTTTATGTGACACCAGATAAAAAGAGCATCTATATCACTTTCCGAATTGATGAGGGTGAGCAGTTTGATGTTGGTGAAATCGATTTTGCTGGGGATTTGTTGTTTTCTCGCGATGAGTTGTCCGAAGTGATCGAGATTAATAAACGCAAAGTTTTTTCATACGAAGTCTTGCAAAAAGATCTCAGTGAGTTGCAAGCCAAATATGGTGATCTGGGTTACGCCTTTGCCAATGTCATTCCGCGTACGCGTATCAATGAAAAAGATCGCAAGGTGGATGTGACTTTTGAATTTGATAAAGGCAACAAGGTTTACTTGGGGCAGATCAATGTTGTTGGCAACAGCAAAACCCGTGATAAAGTTCTTCGTCGGGAATTGCGCATTCGTGAGGGTGAGTTGTACAATGAAACTCGAAAAAGAAAATCGATTGAGAATATTCAACGTTTAGGTTTCTTTGAAGAGGTGAATTTTAAAACTTCCACTCCGCCTGACAAGCCAGATATCATGAATATTGATATCGTGGTAAAAGAGCGTAACACCGGATCGATTCAATTGGGTGCTGGTTACGGCAGCGTCACGGGTTTTACTTTGCAAGGTCAAGTCAATCAAACCAACTTTTTAGGTCGTGGACAAAAGCTGAGTGCTGGTTTGAATATGAGCGGCTCGGGTTCTTTCTATAACTTTAATTTTACTGAGCCTTATTTTAATGACACTGAATGGTCATTGGGTGTGGATGTTTATCAAAGTTATTCTGAACGTTATGATTACAGCGAGAAAAAAGTCGGCGGAGCCTTTCGTTTCGGTCACCCAATTGATGAGGACCTGGTGGGTTCTATTCGAATGAAATACGATTCGACTCAGTTGGATCCATTCCGGGATTCTGATGGTTCGGTGATCACGGATTTAGCATTGTTTCCATTGAGCACGGCTTCTGGTGAAACTCATTCTTTGACTGGTATTATCGAATATGACAAACGAAATGATAGTTTTTCGCCAACCAAAGGTATTTATGCCTCGACTTCTTTGGAGTACGCCGATTTCGGCGGTCAGATCAAATACACCAAAGGTAATGCAGCTTTTCGCTATTATAAAAAATTATTCTGGGAAGTTGTGTGGAGAAATAACATGTCTTATTCTTTCATCTCTTCACATGATGCCGATATCGATCCGCCGTTCAATGAATTGTATTTACTGGGCGGGCCTTACTCGTTACGTGGGTATCGATTCTTCCGTATCGGTAAACGGTTGTTGTCACAGAAGCTGATGAATGATGCCAAAGTAAAGGGTGTTTACCCTAATGAAAATGAACGCAAACGTTATGCGACTCGGCCATTCGGGGGACGTAAGCAAGGTTTGTATCAGGCCGAGCTAGAGTTTCCTTTGATTGCTGAAGCCGGAATTAAGGGTGTCACCTTTTTTGATGCCGGTCAAGCTGAAGACGAACTGACAGATCAGAATATTTACAGCGATGTTGGTTTTGGTTTTCGTTGGTTCTCACCAATTGGTCCATTACGATTTGAGTGGGGATTCCCGTTAAGAACAACGGATGCTTCTCCGGATTCGGTTGTCTTTGAGTTTTCGATCGGGGCGCCATTTTAAGGTTGGTTTTAAGTTAGTAAAAGTTCAGAATAATAAAAGTTAACTAAAAAAGGAGTTTTTGTGACAGGGTTGTTATCGCGTAAAAGTTTATTAGCAGGTTTGATCGTATTATCAACAGTTGTAGCACGTGCTGAAACCAAGCTTGGTTTTGTTGATGTGCAAAAAGCTATTCAAGCAACGACGGCTGGTAAAAAAGCCAAAGAAACCTTGGATGCTGAATTCGGTAAACGCAAAAAAGATTTGGACAAGAAAAAAGCTGATATCGAAAAAATGGGTCAGGATTTAGAAAAGAAAAAATCTGTATTGTCTGAAGAAGTAATGAATAAAAAACAAATGGAATTGCAAGAAGAGATGATGAAATTCCAAAAGATCGTAGCTGATAATCAAGGTGAAATTCAAAACAAAGAAAAAGAATTGGTAGAGCCAATCTTGAAAAAAGTAAGAACTGTGATCGAAGGCATTGCTCAAGAAAAAGGTTACACCATGATTTTTGAACGCCAAGGTCAAAATATTATCTGGGCGCAAAAAGAAGCTGATTTAACTGATGCTGTAGTACAGGCGTTTGAGAAAGCAAAATGAAAATTCATCCCAGTTCTATTATCCAAGGTGATGTTGAAATTGAAGACGGGGTCGAAATCGGCCCTTATTGTTTCATTCAAGGTAAAGTCAAAATCCGACGCGGAACTTTTGTTGAAGCTCACGTAACACTGGGCTCACGTTACGGTGTTTTGGATATTGGTGAAAATAATCATTTTTCACCAGGGGCTGTGATCGGTGGTCCACCACAAGATATCACCTACAAATCTGAAGCAACCAGCTTGAAGATCGGTAATAACAATACCTTTCGTGAGTTCTCGACGGTGAATATTGCGACTTCAAAGGGAGATAAAGAGACCACGATTGGTGATAATAATTATTTTATGACCTGCACTCACATTGGACACGATTGCAAGATTGGTAACAATGTGGTGATCGCCAATGACACTCATTTAGGTGGTCATACAATTATCGAAGATGGTGTGGTAATTGGTGGCGTTTGTGCTTTTAATCAATTCACCAAAGTCGGCCGCGGGGCTTTCATTGCCGGAAGCAGTGTTGTAAACAAAGATATTTTACCGTTTTGTCGTGCTCAAGGTAACTATGCAACTTGCCGTGCAACCAATAAGGTTGGTTTGGCTCGTAAAGGTTATGCGCGTGAAGAAGTGCAAAATATCCACCGTGCTTTGCGTATTTTTATGATTGGTTCTGATACTGTCGACGAAGCGATTGCTCGTATTCGCAATGAATGCCAGATGACTGATAATGTTCAGTACATTGTAGATTTTGTGAAATCATCAAAGCGAGGAATGGCTTTTAATCGTGGCCAAAGAAATCTAGAAGAGGAATAATATGAAAAAGCGTGCTGCCGTTGTTGGTGTGGGTTATTTGGGTCGTTTTCATGCTCAAAAATATAAAACTCTTTCGCAACAGCCGCAATCGCAAGTCGAGCTTGTTGCTGTTTGTGATTTGCATGCTCCGCAGGCTGAGCTGGTCGCACAAGAGTTGCAGGTGCAGGCCGTAACAGATCCGAAAAAATTGATTGGCCAGGTGGATATGGTTAGTATTGCAACCATCACACCTGTTCATTTTCAATTAGCTAAATTCTTTTTGGAAAATGGTGTTCACGTCAATGTTGAAAAACCAATTTGTTTAAACACCAGAGAGTCTGAACAGTTATTGCAGATAGCTCGTGATAAAAAATTGGTATTATCAGTTGGTCACAGCGAGCGTTTCAATCCTGCTTTTCAAAATATGAAGAATCATTTGCAGGATAAAATGCATAATCTTTCGTTTTTGGAACTCAATCGTTATGCTCCATTTAAACGCCGTGGTTCAGATGTCAGTGCTTTGCATGATTTGATGATTCATGATTTGGATTTGATGCGAGCCCTGGTTGGTACGAAAGAAAAAATAAAACTGATCAATGCAGTTGGTGGAAAACTTGTAACTGATACTTTGGATTGGTGTTCTGCTACATTTCAAATTGGTCAGCATTTACGCTGCCAAATCAATTGTTCGCGTGTGGCGAAAGAGATGACCAGGACGATTCGCGCGATTGGAACGCACAATGTCTATTTTGCTAATTTACAGACAGGTGATTTTGAATCAGCGCTGATCCTTGGTGATCAGCAAGGCAAAGAATCACAAGGCAATTTAACTTATGATCAGCCAGTGCAATTTGAAACAAGCAATATCGGTCGTGGTGATAATCTTCTAACTGAAACAGAGGCCTTTGTCGCAGCTGTGTGTGGATATTCATTGCCAGGTGGTGTGACCACTGTTCGCGGTGAAGATGGACATTTGGCTTTGCAGCTGGTCGAAGAGGTTTTTGATTATCTCCAAACTGCGCAAACAGTATAAGTGAGGGTGACATGAAACAGGTCATGATTGTTGCTGCCGAAGCATCAAGTTCTCTCTTTGCTCTTCGTTTATTAGAACAATGGAAAAAAGAAAAAAAAGACATCAAAGCTTTTGGCGTTGGCAGTCAGGCGATGGAAAATATTGGATTTGAGCGTCTTGGAAAATCAGAAGAAATGGCCGTTGTAGGTGCGGCGGAAATTATCGAGCATTACAGTAAATTAAAAATGGTTTTTAATCATTTACTTGAGGAAGCAGCCAGGCGCAAACCACAGGTTGTGGTGGTGATGGATTATCCTGAGTTCAATCTTATGTTGGCAAAAAAATTACATAAAATGGGAATTCCCGTTGTTTATTATATTTCGCCGCAGATTTGGGCTTGGCGCAAAGGGCGAGTAGAAACAATTAAAAAATATTGTGACAAAGTGTTGTTGTTGTTTCCTTTTGAAGCTTCTTTTTATCAAGAAAAAGGTGTGCCCTATGAATTTGTTGGGCATCCGCTTTTGGATGAGTTGGATGATAAGTATTTTGATCAAAATTATCGAATGTTACAACGACGCCGATGTGGTGTTCAAGATGATGAAGTTTTACTGGGTTTGATGCCAGGCAGTCGTCGTTTAGAAATTAAACAGCATTTGCAAATTCAATTAGAGACAGCTCGGTTGCTTTACAATAATTATAAAAAAATTCGTGTATTAATCATGTGTGCACCGACTGTGGATATGGAAAATTTGCGTGAGCAAATTGGTGATGCCCATGTTCCGTTTATGCTGCAAAAAGAAGATCCAGAAGCCATGATCAACATGTGTGATTTGATTTTGGCGGCTTCTGGTACAGCGACCTTGCAAGTTGGATTGTTGGAAAAACCGATGGTTATTATGTATAAAATGAAATGGCTGACGGGTGTCATCGCACATATATTTGTTCGCGGAGTAAAATATTTTGGATTGGTTAATCTCATTGCCGGACGCGAGCTTGTGCCTGAGCGTTTTCAAGGTCGGGCTAATCCTCAGGAATTGTTTACTCTGTTGAGAAAATATATTGATGATCCTGTTTACAAGTCTGAAGTTGTTTCTGATCTTAAAAAAATTCAAGGTACGTTGGGAGAGCGCGGGGCAACTGTTCGTGTGGCTCGCGTGTTAGATAAATATTTTCAAAATGAAACTCTGCCCAAAGAAACATTGTGAGGATTATGGGTTTTGATTTAAAAAAAATCCCATTTTCAAAAGACCTTTCGCGACTGTATGGTTTTTTGCTTACGCAAAAGCAGGGCCTATATCAAAAAAATATTTTGACTGTTTACAGAGTTAATAAGCCGGTGATCAGTGTTGGTAATTTATCGATGGGTGGAACCGGTAAAACTCCAATTGTTGAAGCTTTGATTGAAATTTGTCTGCAGCGTTCATTAAAGCCATGCATTGTTTCCAGAAATTATAAAGCGCAAAGCCTTGGGGTTGAAAAAGTAAATTTAAACAAACCTGGGGCGGCTTTGTTTTATGGTGATGAACCAGTTCAAATCGCGGAAAAATTTCCTCAAGTGTCAGTTTGGACTGGTCCACGAAAATACCTGACGGCGCTGGAAGCTCAGCAAAAAGAAAGTCCTGATCTTTTTATTGTTGATGATGGTTTTCAACATCAAGCTTTGCATCGAGATTTTGATATTGTGTTGATTGATGCCACCAGCAATGAGGTCGATGATCAGTTGTTGCCAGCAGGTCGTCTGCGCGAGAATTTTGCGGCGCTTTCTCGTGCTCAAATTGTTTTTTTAACTAAGGTGAATTGGGCACAACCACAACGAGTATTGGAACTAAAGAAAAAAATTCCTGCTAACATTCCGGTGGTAGAGGTCGAGTTTCAATCGCAATTAAAAAATTCTGTACAGTCTGGTTCTCGTTATCTTTTGCTCAGTGGTATTGCCAATCCTGAGGTTTTTGCTACCCAGGCGAAACTTTTGCTGGCAAAGGTGGGTGTGGAGATTGCTGAGCATTTGGTTTTTATGGATCATTGTTCTTATGATGAGTCTGATTTGAAAAAAATCAATGCAAGTATGATAGCGAATAAGGTGGATGGGATTATAACCACGGAAAAAGATTTTATTAAGCTGAAAGAATTTGATTCATTAAAAGGAAAATTAAATTGCGTAACTGTTTCGGCTCATTTTCGTCAACCCCCGAAAGGTCTATATGAATTTATTGATCAGATTTCTCGCTAAACTTTTAGCATTGGTGTTGTCGATATTTTTTAGTTTGTGGCCGGCTCGGGTGCGATGGTTTTTTGCTCGGGGTATTTCATTTATAGCATTTGATGTGTTTGGTGTTCGAAGATTTACAATTTTAAAAAATATTTCCTTGGTGTTTCCGCAAAAAAACCATGCGGAAAGATTGTCTTTGGCGAGGGTTTCGTTGTCTCATCTCAGCTTGAATTTCATAGAATTTTGTTTGTTACCACAAGTCAATCAACGCTGGTGCGATAAAAATCTGATCGTTCATGGCTGGGATCATTATGAACAAGCCCGTCTACGCAACAAAGGTGTTTTGTTTCTTGGTTTGCATTTAGGAAATGGTGATGTCGGAATAGCAGTTCTGTCATTGTTAGGAATTCGCATCAACTCGATTTCTAAGAAATTTAAGAATCTTTTTGCTAATGAGTTTTGGTTTGGTGTGCGTGAAAAAATGGGTACAAGATTTTTAGCTCCGCATGGCAAAAATTTGGCATTCGATATTTTAAAAGCATGTCGGCAAAAAGAAGCTGTGATTTTTGTGATTGATCAATTTATGGGACCGCCCTATGGCATGGCGACGACTTTTTTTGGTAAAGCCACGGGAACAGCTTATGGGTTGTCTCTTTTTTCAATTAAAACAGGGGCGCCGGTTGTACCTGTGTATGTCTACCGTGATGAAAAATTTAAAACACATTTGGTATTTCAGCCTGCGGTCGAAGCCGTAGCGGATGAGAATAAAGATTTGCAATTGCAAAAGACCACGCAAAAATACAATGATATTTTAGAAAAAATTATTTTACAGCATCCAGAACAATGGATGTGGATGCACCGTCGTTGGAAAACATTTTCTTGAAATGAGTTCTAATTATTTAAATTTTTGTCTTATCGATACTGTACAACTTTAGTTTTTGACATGATGTCATGCCAGGCTCGTTTTTCTTTGCCGAAGAATACCCACAAATATCCCAATAACGAAGCCATAGAGATAAGTCTGCAAATGCTTTCGCGACAAATCATTTGACCATAACCAAGGTTCAGATTTCCATCATTGTTAATGATTCGTAAGCCCATTGCTTTTTTACCTGGTGTGGCGCCGAACTCGATAGGAATCATTACCCAATAGATTGTGAGATAACATATCGAAAGCACCAAGCCGGCTAGGATTTGATTTTTAAAAAAAATAGAGACGAAAAATATTCTCAATAAATTTACAAAAATCGCCCCGATAACTGTATCAATAATCGAGGCAATATATCGTTTAAATAAAGAAGCTGGTTGCCACTCATCCAGTTGCGCAGTTTGAAATGCCTTTGTTGGCCCATGTTTTTGATTAGCAAATGTTTGCGAAGCAGGACTGTGTGGTGTCATCGATGGTGGTAAACTCGACATATATTTCCTTGTTGTTATGTTTATGAAACTTGCTGCATTTGGTTGATATATTTCAAAGCAGCATTGATGCGATAAATTTGTTCATGTGTTGGGTTTTTATTTAAGGCCAGCTGATACAGTCTTTGCGCGACAGAATATTTTTCTTTTTTAGCAATTTGATCAGCTAAAAATAAGACCTGTGAGAGGGGAGTTTCCAGTAGACAATGAGACAGTGAAACATTGTCCGGAAACAGCGAAAGAATTTGTAGCATTTCATCAATCGGACGACGTTTCATCAGATAAGTCATAAAGAATTTAAGGTTGTTTTCGAATTTTGAAATGATGGAGATGTTTTTTAAGGTGACTTGCTTGTTTTTAATTTTATTTAAGATCAATTGAAAAGCGATATAATGTCGTGGATTGAAAGAGATCAATTCTGAAAATAAAAAGAATGATTCTTTGTCATTTTGATTGCGCTCAAGTTTGCGCAGTAAAATCAATTCGTCAGGAAATAGTTCTTGCGAGCTCAGGTTCATTTGTTTCCGGAATAACCAGCCTAAAACAAAACCAACAAGCATGCCGCCAAAGTGAGCCCAGTGCGCAACTCCATTTTGTTGTTGATTGCCAATTTGTAAAAGATCATCAGCGAAAAATAAACAAGGAAAAATCCATTTGCACGGTATGTGAACCTTCCAAAAGAGAATATAAAAAGTCAGTTCAGCCCGGAAAAATAGAACATAAAATGCGCCCATCAAAGCCATGATTCCTGCAGAGGCGCCAAGAACTGCCGGTGGATGATTGAGATAAATTTCCAGAGAAAGGCCGAAATAACTACCAATAATAAAAATCAATAAGGTTTCGGCAAAACCCACGGCTTGTTCGACCCAGATTCCGAATAGAATCAAAATTAATAAATTCGATAACAAATGTTCCCAGCTTGAATGAGTGAAGGCAGCTTGTATTATGCGAAAGAAACTTTTTTTCTTAGGGGTTAAGAAACCATTCTCTGTGTAGAGTGAGGCTATTTTTACATTTTTTGTTTTAATGTAAGTATCTAGATCTAGGTAGGCAGGTGAGTGACGGTATTTTTCTGGCCAATGCTCAGGACTGACGCCAAGTTCTTGCACAAAAGGTTTTAAATTTTTGGATTTAAATATTTCATTTTCAATGTTTTTAAAATTTGAAATTTCTTGAGTATGTTTGGTTTTGTTATCGCTGGCGACTTGCCTGGTGATGGAATTGAGCTTGTTAAAATTATTACACTCTGACGTGGCTTCAGCATTTTTATCAAAATACAAATGACAGGATTCAATCAATGCTTTGGTCAGAAACTGCACATGTTGAGTTGTGTCGTGAAAGGATTCAGTTTCTTTGGAGATTTTATTTACTATAGAAAAGAAATAAACAGACCAAATCACGCACGTAAAAACAATGGCAAAAATGCCAAATGGGTATTTACGTAATTTAGATCCAAAGCCTATCGGCAAAAGCATGGCCGCATTTCCCCTCAGAAATTTAAGCACGATGTTCGTCTAGGTATTGATCGGGTGTTGGCTAGATAAGCTGAAGAG
>CAZMVK010000002.1:56656-61072 GCA_964569545.1 uncultured Bdellovibrio sp. | reverse complement strand
AAGACTGAGAAGCATTTATGCTGATCTGGCTTTTATGATCAAATGACGAAGCCAATGTCTGATTTATTTTTGCATCCCAGATTGGGCTTAGATGCGTATTTTCTTTCAAATGATTTTTTGCAAGCTCTGCCCATTTTTGTATTGGCGATTCGGCCTCTCCTGAAAAACCAGTGTGTGGAAAATAAAAATGCATTTCATTTGTATTTTCGTCTGAACTCGTATTTTGCCACTGACTCAACCATGTTAAATCAAATTCAATATTGCTGACATCTGGATGCTCTAAATAAAAACCAATTTGCGAAGCAATGCTGGAAATTTCTTTGGGTGTTAACAGAGAACTTTGATTACTGGTCATTTGACTGACGGCGTTTCCAAGAAAAATTCGTTCTGTCACACAAACAGAGTCTGCTGCTTGCAAATTTGCAATTTGGACTCCGGATAAATCTGCTGGCCGTAGTGTTATTTCTTTCTTTGCGGCAATGATTTGTACCCATTGCAACCAAGAACTCAATTTCAATTTTAAATCACGATCAGCATGAGTAAATAAATCACGGAATATTTCTTCCAAAGCCTCTAGAGAGTTTTTTGCATTCCAAAATTTGAGCATCCAACCAATAGCTTGCTCTAATGAAATCAAACCTGTTGGAGCGTTGTCTGAGAAAAAGGATTTTTGAATCTCTTCATGCCTGGCCAAATCACTGGCCTCTAACATTTGCGAGAAAAGTGCATAAAATTTTTCATAGCGCAAATTTGGTTGCTCTTGATTAAAACTGGCATTTTCTAAATCTGAAAAATCAAATTGTCGCTGTCTGATTTTTAAATGCGACAACCAATTTTGAATTGCTGGTAATTGTTGAATTTTAAAAACAGAGTTTTTATTGACAGGCAAACCTTCGTGCTGCAATAAAGGCTCTAACACTGGCCAATATTGTTCAATATCTGGCGCAATAATAGCCATCTGCTTTAAAGAAATCCCTTGTTCAAACCACTGTCGTAATTGTGCCACTGCTGATTTACACTCTGACAAAATTCCTGAATGTTTCATTGCAAAAAACTGTGGGTCCGTGCCTGCCACAGACAAAGAGCTACGTTCAAAAGCTTGATCGCGTAAAAATGCATATGGTTTTAATAAATATTCAAAACGATGAGATAAATCCAAACGAGGTGCTAAAACCTTTACGTCTAAAAAACGTGACAACATCAAAATCAAATCAGCCTCAGCCTGTGACAGCTGCGAACCTAAATCAAAAATCAAGGGTCGGTTCCAGCCTACTTCTAAAGATACTTGTGACTGTAAAAATCCAGCCATCCAACGAGGCGAAATTATTTTTTTTTGCAAAAACTGTTGAAAATATTTTTCGGCCAATACATACCAACCACCCCATCGTTGCAAACTGTCTGTATTTTCATAAAGCCAAGATCGCATTTGTTCATGACCAACAGAACTGTTTTGTTGATGAACATACAGTGGATGCATCAAATCCATCATCTTCATGACGGTATCATCGACATTGTCTTTAAATGACAACTCCTCATTTTCAAGACATTCGGACAAAATGATTTTAATGCTTTCAACTGAACGAATACGAAAATCTGGAAACAAACGTTTTAAAATTGTTTTCCATAGCTCACTGACTCGCAAAATGGATTCATCTGCAAAATATCCTTGTTGCGACAAAACATGTTGTTGAATTTCAAGTTTCAATCGCAGATCGGCAACAACCCATGTTGAATGATTAGGCTCAAACGCACGTAAAGCCAAAAGACGATCTGAGGGAGAATTCATTTGAATATATTCAAGCATCAAAGGATGTTATGAGCTTAACGTCTTTGCTTCAAGCGACGACGCTGACCGCCGCTGCCAACTAATTTGAAATTTGGATCGAACTCTAGCTCCATGTTCAGCCCAATTTGCGCTCGTTGATTTGCCGTCTGCCCAGGATATGCCCCAGTTTCAATGGTATAAACCGAAGCATCCAGCTGCACCAGCCACATATTCATACCAAAACCATATGTAGGATAGCCCTGATAAAGGCCAGCACGCAGATCCATAAATAAAAATGTTAGCTCTGCACCAGCATGTAGTTTCTTGCCGAGAGGCTCACTGTTATCATTGATATGACGGTACTCAAGCCCAGCCGCAATTCCCAAAAGAGGAATGGAACCATCAAATGTCACACCTGCTACTAAATTATCTTTTTGTCTTTCTGGAGAAGTCAGACCATTTGTTTTCACAAACGCCGTCGAACCAACATCACGCCACGCAAGTGATACTGTAGGATTAAATGGCAATTGTTTTAATCGCGCCACAAACCCCATATCAATGCCATAACCAATGCCTTCGTTATTGGTCGATGTTACCAAGTCTTGCACTCCGGCCGCCGAGGTCAGTGTTGATATACTGTCTGGACCAAATGTGTACGGACCGCCCTTGCGAATCACTCTTTTTGCCGAAAGACCCAAAGAAAAATCTTCTGCCAGCGGAAAACCTCCGCCAATACCTAAACCATAATCTGTTTGATACATAGATACCAAGGATGGAAACGCGGGGTTGTGCATTTTAAAACCAGCAATGCCAGTATAATAACCAGACATGCCAAAACACGGCAAAGTCAGTGTTGAGATACCACCCGCTTGAATCCAAATACTTTTTCCATAATATGCACTAAACGATGATAAACCTGTTGCTGTACTCTGCGTTGCCAAGGTGGAGTAATTTGATAAATCACCCAAACCAGCACCCACATCTGCCAAAGTCCAATTCAAACCTTTTAAATGACAAGTGTAGGCAGGGTTTTGCAAAAATGAATTGGCATCATGTTCATTGAAAACATAAACACCACCCATCCCAAGCTGACGAATGGATTGAAACGGTTCGTAAATTTCATTGGCGAAAATTTTCTCTGTGCTTAGCAAAAATAAAAAGCAAAACAAAATACAAAAAAATGGTCTTGTAAAATAGTTTTTTACAACACCATTTTTTTGTATTTTGTTTTGCTTTTGAATTTTAGAAAAAATCAAGGGCAGCATGTTATTACCCCTACATCATTACAACTTTCAATCCCCATAGGAGCTGTTGGATTTGCTGACCCGGTTTTTAATAAATCACGCAGTGTTGTTCGATCTGCGGCGCCCACACTGTTCGGATCCGTGATACCACAACTGGTTCCGCACACGGTTGTCAGAGTAGTTAAAGAACTGGTGACAGTTGTCGAACTTAGAACCGCAGTTAAATAGGCGACATTGGCGCTGATTAAACCCAGCCCAGAAATAACTTGATTCAAGTTAGCATCCGAAATTGATGCTGTACTGCAAGAATCAAATGATGCATCCGTAGTGTCATCACCAAGACCATTTGTACCATCAACATCTGCCAAGCTACGCAAATAAACACCAATCTTGACCATTCCCAAAATCGCCATAAATAAATTTTGACCGCTGGTGCGTGCTGATGGAATGCTGCCGATCTCTTCCATTTTCAATTGTGCTAATGCGCAATAACTGGCACTCACAGATTTTCCAGTAAAAGCATTCATAAAATATTTAAAGATAGTTGAACCAGTCAGCGAGGCGCTTCCGAGACTATTAAAATAAGTAATAAAATCAAATCCACATTTTCCTGCTAAAACTCCAGCCCACATTTCTATCACATCTGTTCTTGCTTTATAAGTCTCAGACATCAATTCCAGTGCAGTTAAGGCCGTATCCCAGTCCTGAGAATCCATCGATTTTTGTGCAGTTTCAAAATACGCGTCATCTGTTTCTTTATTCGCCATTGCGGTTAAAACATTTGAACAACTTGTCGACAACAAACTTAATGCCATCAAAAGAATAAATATTTTTTTCATACCCACCTCCACACTTTAAAAACGAAAAGCAAATTTTAAAATATAACGACGGTCTTCTTCCGGAACACCATCTGTACCAATATCTTCGCCGTAACTTGTAAACTGCCACTGTACATGTTCACTGGCGATTTCAAATCCACCAGTTGCGTATCGCTGATTCATACCTGCTCTGATAAATAAAATATCGGCATAGTTAAACTCGTAACCAACATGATAATATCGCATACGATCAATCGCGGCCTCTGCCTCTTTTATTTTCTGATATTCAAATGTTAATGCTGAACGAGACTGACTGCCATGAATTGGAAAAAATGCAACAGCGACATCTACATCTTGCTGAAGAGCAGTCGGCCTGGTTGTTGATTGTAAACGTAAATTGCTACCCGCTGTAAATGGCGTTCCACCAACATCGCGAACGACAGCTGATAATGTCGGAATCCAAGCAATTGGTGCGGCTAGAGTTAAACCAATATCAGAGCCTACACCCAACCCCTCAGAAGCTTGTTGTGAAACATCAAAGCTTCCTGTTGTTAGTAACTCCTTATTGATTTCAATACGAGAAATAGCC
>CAZMVK010000002.1:55949-56646 GCA_964569545.1 uncultured Bdellovibrio sp. | reverse complement strand
GACTACACCGAGCTTGATACGACCGCCCCACATACGTAAATTAAATCCCAAATGCATAGCCATATCGCTTTGATAAAAAGTATCCATCGAAGTTCCAGCCACATTCATTTTCGCATCTAAAACTTGTCGACCAAAAAATCCAATACCAAAATTTTTGACAACCAAAGATGGAAAAACCTGTGCTCGCGCATGATAATAAGTATTTACAGTTGCTTTGGTCGTATCTTTAATTTGCGAGATATCGAAAGGATCTGTGAAAGGAGAATGGCCATAAAAATTGGACAGATTCACACCACCATCCATTTCTGGATCAATCAGTGTGCCATAAAAATCTCTTAATTTTCCTAAACCTGCTGGATTAATAAGTAGCGAGGTTTCATCATTCACAACAGCTATCCCAGCCCCACCCATCGCGAGCATTCGTGCACCGACGAAATTTTCTCGAACTTCAGTGGCAAAGATATTTTGTGTTAAAATTATTTGTGTAGATACAAATAGAAAAAGGCCAATTGTTTTTTTCACAATTGCCAAATCCGTTTGGATACTGCTTCGAATGAGTCTGAACTTCCTGTTCTTCATCAAGATACTTGTCGGCGGATATGGTTCCAACTTGAGACGTTCAATAATGAAACTGGTCTTTAGTTTTTCTTTGATCTAACATTTTATTAATACACCTGCGTGCAAACTGGACTGGACT
>CAZMVK010000002.1:41890-55927 GCA_964569545.1 uncultured Bdellovibrio sp. | reverse complement strand
GATACCTTGATTATGAAAAAACAATTTTATGCTCAAAAACCATCTTTTTTTCGTAAATATCTTAGCAAACAGTTTTTGCTGTTTGCTGTTTCAAGCGTTGCCCTTAGCTTTGTTCTGGTTTCTTGTTCCAAAGAAAAAGACATTGATAAGATTTCTGATGCACAAACCTGCTTAGATACGGCAACCGCCAGTGAGGTTGATGCATGCGTAGCCAAAGTAGATGGCTTAAGCTCACAAGGTGCTTCACTGATTCGCTGCGTGGGAAAATTTATGAAAGAAGGATTTACCAGTCCTAGCAAAATTGCAGGAGCTATCAGTAATTTAAATGGTGGCAGTGGTTCAAACCAGAGTACAGCCGTCATGGCGGCATTAGCATTTAAAGCGGAATCGACCTCTGCATTAAATTCAGCAAGTGCACAACAGGCACTGACTTATTGTAATGAAGCCAGTTCAAAAGGTTTGATTTTATTGGCGGGACTTTCGCAAACAGCAACTGTGCTAGCGGACCTTGGTCTTGGTTCAACGACAAATCTATCAGGCGATGCTTTAAAAACATTAATGGGAACTTTACAAGGAAATACAGTTGCAACAACGGCTGTGGGTACCGCGGTTGTTTCTATTTATCAAACCAACTGCACAAGTGGAAACACTACGACTGGAAATTTTTGCCAGCAATTCAGCTCGGCGGTGACTTCGGTATCAGGCGGCACATCAAATCCAGCAGCTGTTGGTGCTAAAATTATGGAATGCTACAACACACCAACCGCAGAAGGCTGCACTGGTTTTTAGATATCTATATTTAGTTTGGCCATGTAAATTCGATTTTCTTTCGGTTGCGAATAGGAACCGACTTCTTCTCCGTATGTAGCAAAATCTAAATTAAAAATAAATAACATCGCAGAGATACCGGCGGTGTAATATCCCTGATTCAAGCCAACGCGATAATGACCACGCCACCAAGTGGTGACAGACCAATCAAACTCGAACCCAACATGCAAGGCACGACGAACAGTAAAATTTGGATGACCAATATCACGCACATCCACCTCACCTCGACCACCAAAAATCCAAAGTGATGGATATTCAAACTTGGCACCAACATCTAATACTCGGTACAAACGCTCAGGAGCTTCTACCTGATCTTTGCTCATCAAGTGCATCGTGTTTTTAAATCCCATATCAACAACATTGCGAACAACTGCGGCAAATGTTGGTTTTGCCAATTGAAAAACTGATAGCACACCTTCGGATGGAACCTCTGGCGTGTACAATGTTCCCCAATCCATATCAAAAGTATAACCATCACGCAGATCTTCTTTTTTCAATACTTGTGAGTCCGCAACGAAATCCAACGCATTGAATTGGCGATTGGCATAGCCGCGATTGATTAACTTGAAATTGCTGCCTACTGAAAGACGCCCCGGAACCAATCCTTTTAAATCTTTCGCATAAGCGTATGCGATTGTCGTGTCGACATAGGTTCTAATATCCACAGAAGGCGCTGCTTGATTGTGAATTTGCATATCCAAAGTCACATCGGCTGGCACAATTCCAAAACCCCAGTTCGGTCGAACCCAAATTCCCTCAAAGACCTTCGCTCGAATGGTAAACGTTTTCCCATAATACTTTTGCAGTAACTCTGAATAAGCATTGTATTTTTCAGCGTCGGTCGTTGTATTTTTTGACGATACGTCAGAAAAATCTTTTGATAAATTTGTCGTCTCTGCTGTCCACCCGGCATCGATTGCCAAATTGATCTGCCCGCTTTCACGTCTTGCTAAAGCCGCAGGATTGTAAAACAGTGCCGAGTAATCATTGGTAGAGGCAATGAAGGCATCACCCATCCCCAGGGCCCGCATCGATTCATAATGGTGGTGAATTGATGTTTGTACTCCCTCTTGTGCTTGTGCTGCAACTCCAAACATAATGATAGAAATGACGCGAAAAAGACAAAAGGTATTAATTTTATTTCTCATGTGAAAATTTTATTCTTAATTTACCAATTTGAGATATCATTTATCGTATGTATCTCGACTGTCGTGTTCATTTTTTGACTTTAGTCCTGTGTTTAATGACCTGTTCAGGTCTAGCTGCGCCTGTGGCTGAATTGCAAAACCCATTAATTCCGGTTGAACCGCAGGTAAATGATCCATTCTTACAACGGATGCACTCACGCTATCTAAAATCTACTTTGAATTTTGGTGTTAACAAAATCAATGGCATTGTTAACAAAGACAAGGCCGCCGAAGACACTTGGGGCGCAATATTTTCTTACACCAAGTACGAAAATCCACAGATGCTAGACATTGCTAATACATATCAACTCAATGCGATCTCGATTGGCTTGTTATCTCTTTCTTACGATAAAAAATGGATCTTTCATCATACTCACCCATTAGATCCAGCCCTGATTGCCGGAGTTCGTGGAATCTATGATGCCAAGGATCAGTTTGCTAATTTTATCGATTACCAAAGATATTTTATTATTGCCGGAATAGGCTTACAAAATTTATTTCTAGATCATCGTCGATATCAATGTGAACTGACTGGTGCCTATGGGACCTTAGGCTCACACCTTGATTTGAGACTGACATTTGCTTTCAGCAATGAGCATAATAATTAATCTAAAAAAAGACAATTGCAGGAGGATTTATGCAAACCAAATCATTGGCATACTTATTAGGTGTTACAATCAGTATGTCATCAGTTACAACCATCGCAGCAGATAATAAAAACTCTGCGAGTAAAAAAAGCTCAGCCATTCCCGACAAACGAGAATTTCCGTTGAGCAGCAAAATCAGTCCTTGTGTTGATTTTCATAAATATGTTTGTGAAAACGTTGAGAACTCTTTTGAGCTACGAGCCGATCGAAGATCTCATGACTTTGCTTTCAATGACTCTGATGAAAGACTGCTTGAAATCAAAAAGAAATTTATGAAAGATCTACCTAAAATCAAAAATTTAGATGAAAGATCACAACAATTCCGAAATGTCTATGTTGCCTGCATGAACGAAAAAGCAAAAGCTGCTAGCGAAAAAAATGAAGTCAAAAAAATGATTACTGATATGAACGCAATCACAACCAAAGAACAGCTGGTTGATTATCAAAATAAAAATGCGCCAAATTCTCTAGGTAAATTTATTTCAATGTATTCTACAAACAATCAGGATGATTCACTCAAAATGGACGTTTATCTTGATGTTGATTTTATGTTATTGCCAGATCACAATTATTATCAGAAAAAAGATGTGGTTGATGCCTACACAAATCTATTGGCTTCATTTTTCAAAAATATGGATTCAAAAATTAAAGATGTAGACGCCAAAACTCGCGCTGAAAACATCATGAAAATGCAATTTGAATTTATCAAAACATATCCTGAGGCCGCCATCAGACGTCAACGCTGGAGTGAAAAACACGTTTCTAATCAGGAAAATTTTGTAAAAAAATATGCTAACATTAAAATGGAGCAGTATTTTTCAAATATTCCGAAAGAAGTTTTAGTCAACACGCCAATTCCTGAATCGATTGATTTTTATAACAATCGTTTGGCCGATTTTTCATTAGAAACATGGAAAGATCTATATTTAATCGACAATTTATTTGAAAGATTGGATGACGGTTATCCAAAGTTTTTCCAAGAAAAATTTGACTACAATAAAAAATATTTCGGTGGCCCAGTCAAACGACCCGTTCGCCAAGAGCGTTGCACCAAACTGGTCAGTAGACAGTTTGACAAAGAAATTGATGCTTCTTTGATTGATAAGGTTTTCCCGAATTTTGATGAATCAAAAATTCAAGAAGTTGGGAAGCGTATTCGCCAAAGCATTTTAGATGGATTGAAGAACAACAATTGGTTATCCAGTGACAGCAAAAAATTTGCGACTGAAAAAATTCAAAAAGCACGTCTTCAACTGGTCAAACCACATACAGACCGCGAGTGGGATTTTTTTCCTTTAAAAAAATATTCAGACAATGATGCTCTTTTGAACTCACACCTTTACAGCCAAGCTGTTTGGGAAAAAAATATCAAAGAAATGCATGAACCAGCCAACCAAGACGCTTGGGGCATGGGACCGCTGACTGTAAACGCTTATTATAGCCCAAGTGAAAATAAATTTGTCATGCCAATGGGAATTTTGCAGTACCCGTTCTATGATCAAAAAGGTTCAATTCTTGTAAACCTAGGTGCCGTCGGCGCCGTGATGGGGCACGAGCTTGGTCACAGTATTGATGACAATGGATCAAAATATGATGCCAGCGGAAAATTAAATCCATGGATGCCAATGAGAGATTTGGCAGAATTCAATCGTCGAGGCTCAAAGATGGTTGAGCAATTCAACAAAGCTGAACACAATGGCGCTTTGACTCTTGGTGAGAATGTTGCTGATCTAGTGGGACTAAGTTTTGCTTATCAAGCAGCCTTTGCGGATAATCAATCCAGTGTTCAAGACAAAAAAGATTTCTTCGTAAGTTATGCACGTGTTTGGTGTAACGTCACCAGACCTGATTTTGACAAACTGTTGAGAAAAACAGACCCACATGCTGCCGGCTGGGCTCGTATCAATGAGCAAGTTAAACATCAACCAGCTTTTGCTGAGGCATTTCAATGTAAAGAAACAGACCCAATGTCTTTGCCGGAAAAGGAACGCATAAAAATTTGGTAATAGATTAATAATACACTGTTGAAATCAAGAGCTGTCTAAACGTACTTATGGCCTTCTTAATAACAATAATGAGTGGACAGCTCTTTTGTTATCCACCAATCAAGGCCAATGTTTTTTTCAGCTCTTGCCTTAGTTGATCCAAATCACCATCATTGCGTACTATAAAAATATTTTTGCTTTTATCATTTAACGCAATTTTTTCTTTTTCACGTATATTCATTTGCGCTGACAAACGTTTATTAATCTCATCAACACTCAGCCGATCACGGCTGTTCATTCTTTGTTTTTGCAGTTCTTCGGGACTGCATACCAATACAATACCATCGAACTGTGAAAACATATTTTTTTCAAACAACAAGGGCACATCATAAAAGGCCAAAGTATAACCTTGCAAAATAAGCATTTCTTTCTGCTTTTCGACTTCTGCCTGCACAAATGGATGTACCATATCTTCGAGCTGCAATAATTTATTTTTATCGGCAAAAACTATTTGCCCCAGTTTTTTTCGATCCAACTCACCATCCACTGTTAGAACTGCTTCACCAAATTTTTCAACAATAGACCTAAGGCCAGGTGAATGTTTGCTTACCGCTTTTTTAGCTAATTCGTCAGCATCAATCACTGAATATCCTTGTTCACGAAGCATTTTGGTTACTGTTGATTTACCAGTTGCTATGCCACCAGTTAGACCAAACCATTTCATCACATGGGCCTCATTATTAACGGACATTGGTCGAGCTCCTTTATTAGCCTATTAAGAAACAAATTCACATTACCGATAGTGTAACAGAAGGAAAAGAGGAAAGCAGTGTCAAACGCTATGGAAACATTTGGCAAATACACTTTGTTAGAACGATTGGCTGCCGGCGGAATGGCCGAAGTCTATCTTGCTAAATCAATGGGTGCAGGTGGAATTGCCAAATTTATGGCGGTTAAACGCATTTTACCTCAGTATTCTGACAATATCGAATTTATTGATATGTTCAAAGAAGAAGCTAAAATTGCTGTCAATTTGAATCACAACAACGTTGTTTCCATTTTTGATTTTGGTATGGAACACAAACAATTTTTCCTAGTAATGGAATATGTTGATGGTCAAAATTTACGTCAGGTCTTAAATCATCTTAAAAAATCAGGAAAATATTTTTCCATTGATCAAATTGTTTATATCATCAAAGAGATTGCAGCCGGCTTGGATCACGCCCACCGCTGCTTGGATGGCACCACTGGCCGTCCACTGAATATCACTCACCGAGATATGAGCCCACAAAACGTCATGCTCAGCTTCGAGGGCGAGGTCAAGATTGTTGATTTCGGCATTGCCAAAGCAGAAAGCCAAATTGAAAACACCAAAGTCGGAACCATCAAAGGAAAATTCGGCTATATGAGTCCAGAACAAGCTGATGGACAAAATGTTGATTTACGTACAGATATTTTTTCTTTAGGAATCGTACTTTGGGAATTATTAGCCAATGATCGTTTATTCACGGCAAGCAACGAAGCTGCCACTCTTAAAAAAATTCGCGAATGTCAAATTCCACCCTTGAGAAAATTAAATCCTGCCATTCCGCCAGAATTAGAACGCATTAGCAACAATGCATTAGCAAAAGATCGAAGCCTGCGTTACCAAACCTCTGCCTCGTTTCACCGTGATCTGAATCGATTTTTAAATACACAATATCCAGAATTTTCTCCACATGATTTTAGTATTTTCATGAAATCTGCTTTTTCCCAAATGTTTATTGATAACAGAAAAAGATTAATCGAGTACGCAAAAATCAACGTCATTCCAGATGGAAAAAATCAGCCACAAACTAAAGTCACAGCCACAGCTACGCAGACTGATACAAATAACAACAGTAACAAATCTGTTCTTGGTTTAGAAGTTCAAGGTTTTCATCCAGATGAAGATTTAAATGTCGATCTAACCATGTCAAGAAAAGTAGACTTGAAAGATCTGCAGTTGGACGTACCAATTAAAAAAATTCCCAAATTTGAATCCAATCAACAAACGGGGGTTCATAAAACGTACAATGCTACGCAATCTGGAATTCGCAATCCTCGCTTTATTCAAAACTCAAACAATTCATTTTTAAGCTATTTTCTCGTCATAATTATTTTATTAGGCTCTGGATATTTTTACATGTCCAATTCAACATCACAAAATTTTGGCGCAAAAATAAAAAACACTCTAGGTTTACAACACTCTTCGCCTACAGTTGCAGAAACAAAAACAACAACACTTGAACAGTCTCAGCTCGTACAACAAACAGATGTCGCTTCGAAACAACCAGTAGTTATTTCAATCACCAGCCAACCACAAGGGGCACGAATTTATATTGATGGACAAGACACTGGCATGATCACCCCAGCAAGAAAAGCCATTGATTCCGGAAAAGAATTTACAGTTTCGTTACGCCTTGCTGGATATCAATTGTATCAAAAAAAAGATACAGCAGAAAGCAATGGGTACCAAGTCAGCGCCACCCTGTTACCATTACCTAAAATGGGATACTTGGACATTGATTTAACTAATGGTGGCAGCAATCCTGTGGTTATGATCAACGGCCAAAGGGTAGAAGATAAATTTCCATTAAAAAATTATGCAGTGGCTGCTGGACAAAGTATTCGCATTCAGGCACACAATCCATTTACTGGCTTATCAACGGAACAAGTGATAACAGTAGAGGCCAACCAACGCCGACAAATCAACTTGATTCTTTCACAAAAAGCACGACACTAAAATTATGAAAACCACCATTCAAACACCAACGATTTGCCACAAAATATTGGAACTACCGACACGCGGGACAGAGAGCACTGCCATTCTTAAAAAAGAATTTGGCAACTGGAAAAAAATAGGTTGGTTAGAATATTACGATAAAATATTATGTACCAGTTCTGCACTGCTAGCAATTGGTGTAAAACCTGGCAGCAAAGTTGCCATCATGTCCAACACCAGATTCGAGTGGTCTGTTTTTGATCATGCCATATTGGCGATTCACGCCATCACTGTACCTATCTACCCATCGGTTACAACTGAAGAATTAGAATTTATTTTACAAAACTCTGAAAGCGAAGTCCTTGTTCTCGAAGGACGTTCGCAATTAAAATTATTTTTACAAATGCGTGACAAATGCCCACAAGTCAAAAAAGTCATTGTCTTTGATCAGGTACGTGATTCTGATTTGGATTTTTTCTCATGGGATGATTTTTTTATTTTAGGCAAACAAGAGAAACCAACTTTTGCAAAAAAAATAGAACAACTCTGCAAATCAACAACTGCTGATCAAATGGCTACATTGATTTATACTTCCGGTACGACGGGGCAACCCAGGGGTGTAGTTTTAAATCACGAACAAATCGTCAGCGAAGTTACCGAAGCATTTGCTAATTTTGGCGTGACAGCTGAAGATCGCAGCCTTAGTTTTTTACCATATGCTCATGTTCTCGGTCGCATTGAACATTGGGGACATTTATACGTTGGTTACCAAATCGCGTATGCTGAAAGTATTGAAAAAATTAAATACAACTTGGTCGAAGTACAACCGACCTTTATTATGGCAGTACCAAGAATATTTGAAAAAATTTATGGCACGGTCCACGCCAAACTTTCCAGTAATTCTTGGCAACAAAATATTTTCGCAAGAGCATTAAGCATTGGCACCAGTGTCAGCCAAATGAAACAAGAGAAAAAACAAATTCCCTTGTCTCTTTTTTTAGAGCACAAATAAGCACAAAAAGTAGCTTTAAATAAAATCACCGAGGTCTTTGGCGGCAAACTACGTTTTGCAATCAGTGGTGGCGCTCCTCTTTCACAACAAATATCGGGCTTTTTTCATGCTTGCGGAATTTTAATTTTAGAAGGATATGGCCTAACCGAAACCACGGGTGCCATTTGCGTCAACACTCCTTTTAATTTTAAATTTGGCACCGTCGGCACCCCTATTGGCGATGTTAAACTGACAATAGCTGAAGATGGTGAAATTCTCGTTCAGAGCAAAAAGCTCATGCAAGGTTATTACAAAGATCTTCAAACCACCAAAATAGCAATGACGGATGGTTGGTTTCATACCGGTGATATCGGTGAAATTCTTCCCAGTGGGCATTTAAAAATTACGGATCGAAAAAAAGACTTAATAAAAACAGCCGGCGGTAAATACGTAGCTCCACAAAAGCTTGAAAATTTATTAAAGAAATATGCTTTTATTTCGAATGTTTTGATTCATGGTGATCAAAAAAAATATATTGTGGCACTGATCACCCTGGATCAAGCTGCGATATTAAATATGGCTTATGAGTTACAGATTTCATATCAAGATCCAGCTTCATTAACACAACACCCACAGATCTTAAACAAGGTGAGACAAGCCTTAGCCGAGGTCAACGCGACCTTAGCAAGCTATGAGACCATCAAACGGTTCTCGGTCTTAACTAAAGATTTTACTGTTGAGCAGGGTGAGCTGACCCCGTCTTTAAAAATTAGAAGAAAGTTTTTAGATCAGAAATATGCTGAACAGATAGATTCTCTGTATCAATAGAACCAAAAACGAAAAGCCATGCCAACATAAGCTTGTGAAAGATCAAGTGAACGTTTATTGCCATCATCACTCAAGGCCTTCGCATCTTTTGCTTTAGTGCCTTGAAAATTAATAACGTCTTTAGAATACGTGACTTCATCGAAAGTCAAACTGCGGTATCCACCTTCGAACATGATCGTGGTTGAATCTAACATCAAGGTTTCATAACCTAACATTCCTTCAAAACTCAAAGCGGTGGCAGACAACTCTTCTGCAAAATCACTGAGAGCGTACTGTGTTGTCCCTGCTGAATTAAAAGCATATGAGTTTCGCGCCGAAAGCATCGCGTAGCCAACCGAGCCGCCCAATTGCAAACGTGAGCGTGCCCACCGCTTAACATTGATTTCTATGCCAACTTTTGGATTTAACACAAAGATATTACTGGTCAAAGAATACATCTTCGCTCCACTGGAGCTATAAATACCATCTGTGTCTTTTTCAGGAGAATAAATAATTTCCACACCGACTCTGATATTAAAAAACTTGGTACTGTAAAGACCACCAAATTCCCCAGAAAAATTATATGGAGTTGTTGAATCTACCTTGCTCCCGGTCCCCTGAGATTTAGTATTCAAAGTATTTTCTAATCCTAAACCATAAGAACCGCGAAAATAGGCCCCCCCCGCGCTCTTGCTTGCATCAAAAATTTTAGCGTTGGCGACAGTTGAAAAAAATAATGGCACAAACAAAAAACAAAAACACAGCACTCTAACGAATGCCAATGTAGTTTTTGATTTGCATTTATTTTGCCAAAAACCTGTCATTATTATTTTTTCCGGTTTCCACTCAGAATGCTATCTTCAAACAAATCTAGTTTAACCAAAGAAGATTTATTAGCACGGCCATCGATCGGTGTGACTCGCAATGAAACAGGTTGCATCAAATGCAATATCAGTTTTGTCAAATGCGCACGAGTATCAACCAACATTTCAGCGTTTTTAATAAAATATGATTTTTCTAATTTTTGTTTTAAATTTTTCGCATCAATCGCAGAGCCCAACGTTTGTGTAAAACTAATGGTGATGATTTTTGATTTTGGATTGTTTTCAACATGAAAATAACCAGGAGAACCCATATTTTGTTTTAAGGCTTGGTCGCCAATTTCAAAACTGATTCTCTCGAAATGAGATTTGGGACTGAGCTCCAAACGAACATCTTTCAGTGAAAACCCACGCTGTCTTGCCTGACCACCATGAATTGCACCTTGCGTTCTTAAAATGACTGAAGCCGAGCTTGTCAAACTCATGAAAATTGCTATCGCAAAAACAAATTTTGATTTCATCCTTGATATCCTTTTTTGTGTTTTCTCTTATTCTAAGAGGACAAAGGACAAGCATCAAGACCTGGACGAGATAACTGGTTCGTTTAAGCTAGATTTAGGCAAGAGCTGGTCGTTGGTAATATCGATTTAAGGCTAGGAATGATTCTAAAATTAAGCTGCCTGAGAAAAGCTAAATTTTATTTTTTGCCCCATGCAGCCTAATACCCGCAGCAACACGTCCATAGAAATTCCGGTCGTATCACCATTAACGATATTCGTTATGCGAGATCTGGAAGTTTCAGCGCGTTTAGCAAGATCGGTAATTTTCATTTTTTTGGATTTGAAAACTTCTACAATTTTTTCAGTCACTTGCAATCGAAGCTCCCATTCTAAGGTAACAGACGGATCTAGCCCTAGCATAACTGCTGTTTCTTTTGGTGTTTTTGAAACTAATGTTTTTTTTTGTTTTTTCATTTTAATTATCCTCCAAAAGTTCGTTAAGTCGTTTTTTACCAATTAAAATCTCCTCAGATGGAGTTTTTTGTGTTTTCTTTTTAAAAGCATGAAAAAGTAAAATTCCTTCTGTGTGCTTTGTATAATAAAATGATCGGTATATTCCATCATCTCCACGAACCCTTAATTCGTAAACGCCTTGAGCAATCGTTTTCATTGGAGACGCATGCGGCATTCCCAAATTTTGCCCAAGTTGAAGCTTAAAAATAAGATAACCAAGCTCTTTTCTTATAGCTTCGGGAAATTCACTTATCGCTTCTTTAGCTTTTGGATGCCAGATGATTGACTTCATTTTTAAAACGTACCGAATTCGATACGTTTTGTCAATTATTTATTAGGTCCGGAGCCGATGGAATAATATGTTTGTTTTTTACTGCATTAAGAATTCCACCGTTTTGGTGGCTCTTGCGCATTTTTTTATAACCATCTTGACCAGCAACGTATGAATCTATTTCTGGTCCGAATTGAATAATTTGAACAGGTGAGAATCCATTTCTGACACCAAGCCAAATCATTGCATTTTGACCTTTACCAATTAATTTTAGGTAATAATCTAAAGTCTTCATCTCTTCTGAATAACTTATACCGGCGTTATATGCCTTAGTAAATTCGAGCATGATGTTAGGATCTGCTTCAAGCCCCTTAGCGACCCAACCAAATAAATCAGCAACAAATCTTGCGACGTTATATGCTCGCTGATATCCACCGGCTGCTTGGTGATGGCGATCCATTAAACTGCGTTGTAAATCTCCAATATGCATGTCCTCTGCAGCGATATCTACTGACTTTGCGGCCTCTTCCTTTGATTCACTCAACGCCGCACGAACCTCCGACGAGTGATTTACCATTCCAATCAATTCAGTTAATTTAGAACCATATATTCGAGTAAATTTCAAGGGACTGTCCATAACTACTTTCAGTGATTCTTTAGCGACAGGTTCAAGGCTTAAATGTTTCGAACCTTCAAGCAAAACATGGATATTTAAACGACCAAAAGAATTGATTAGTCCAGGACCTTGTCCAGTAGCCTTCATTCGTTCAGTCAACATTTCATTCACACAATAAAGAAAAGCTTTACGTCCTAACTGACCATAAACCTCAGCTATTTTTCTTGTAGATAATTGATCTTGTTTTTCTTGATTGATTTCACAATTTTCTGGCGCGAATTCATCTCTGTATATCGAGTACATCCTACCCGTCTTTGAAACTTTATCTAAAGACAAAAGCATAATGATATCTGAACGTGACCCTAGACGACTATTACGAATTGTATCTGGCGAAGTATGCCAACCAGGAATATGTCCATTACGATCATCCTGAGCAAGAATTAAAATATTCAGAAATCTCTCGTCTTTTGAAAACCTAGAAAGAGGCAGACCAGAAATGAATTCTTTGTCTTTCATGCCTGAAATCATTTGTTTTTCAGCTACAGCATTAGCATTTCTATTAAACAAACAAAACGTCACAGCAATCAACAATAGGGATCTCATATTCAACTCCAATCCAGATATTTAAACAATCAATGAGGTCTATGCAATTATGATGTGATTTAAAATGCCCGCTCCAAATCAATTCATTGAATTACAGAATAAACTCTGTGTAAAACACTTAGACAGTGTACTTTTTTGGTCACAGATTATATTTTTTTGTTCAACGCTCGCTTTACGCGGACTTGCGTAAGAGCTGGCCCTTGGCATGTGGGCTGAATTCAGAAACCTCTGGCAATGTCCAGAGCTCTGCTTCTGATATTCGACGAATGACCTTGCCATCAGGTTCCAATAACAAAGCAAATTTTTTACCATTCACCACTGTCGTTTCAACAGTTAAATGATGTTCGAGAACTGCTGGCAGCTCGTGTAGCTGCTTGACCGCATGCTGAAATTCTTCTTCGGACATGGTCTCTTTTTGCTGACCCTTGTTTTGCTCATACTGAGTCTGTCCGTTCGCATCTCGATCGGTAGCATTCTCTGATTTGATCGCCCGACTGACATTCTCTTTAGCTCTAAGCTGCAAAGGTACAATCGAGTTTAAAGCATTCTTTATATCCACACTGTTCTTTCGGAATAAAGCATACTTTTTCTTTACTAGACTTTTCAAAATCTAGACTTAATACCGAACCATTTTACGATTCAAATCTCTATCATTATCAAAATGCGTATTCGTCTCATCATGAATTTACTAAGTCATTCACAATGCATTCTCAGATTCGTTTTTCAACAAACCTTTTATTTCATTTAAATACACTCCACAAACAAAATCATAAACCATTGTACCAACTATCACTTGGCATCCCAAGTACCCTAGAGAGACAGTCGCCTCCCCAGGTAGGTTAGTACCGGAAAGGCTGGAGAACCTTTCCTCTTAAAACAATTATTATAAATAAATTATAATTAAAGGCATCTTTACAAAAACTTGCACAGATGCCGCTTAATATTAAGCCAACAACTTCAACGCTAATGTTGGAGCTTGGTTGGCTTGTGACAATACGCTTGTCGAAGCTTGCAACAAGATATTATTTCGAGTTGCTTCAGCCGTTGACTGCGCGATATCGGCGTCACGAATACGAGAGTTTGCTGCACTTAAGTTCTCATGTGATGCTCCCAAATTTTCAACTGTAGAGTTGAATCGGCTTTGTAATGCACCTAGATTCGAACGAAAGCTTGCAACCATATTCAAAGCGCTGTCGACAACGTCAACTGAACTTTGAGCGCCCTCTTTAGTTGTAAAATCAAGACCAGAAACCTGTAAATTATCCGCAGAAGCGTTCAACTCTGAAGAGTCAAAACTGATTCTGTCATTAAAAGTATCATTATTAATACCCACTTGGATGTCGAAACGCGAACCTGTACCGTCTAACAAATTGGTTGAACCAAATCGTGTCGTTTTCGCAATCCTTTGGATCTCATTTTTTAATTGTTGAACCTCTTTATCAAGATAACCACGCTCACGCTCACCGATTGTATCAGAAGCTGCCTGGATACCCAATTCTCGTACTCGATTTAAGATATTTGAGGT
>CAZMVK010000002.1:33725-41880 GCA_964569545.1 uncultured Bdellovibrio sp. | reverse complement strand
ATTTGTCCTTTTAAATTCTCACTGATCGCAAGGCCGGCTGCATCGTCTGCTGCCTTAGTGATACGGCTACCAGATGACAGTTGAGCATAACTCTTCTGGATCTCTGCCTGTGAACGCGCCAAAGTTCTTTGTGCGTTGATCGATGATACGTTTGTTGAAATTCTCATTCCCATAGGGAACCTCCATTTTTAGATGAATCCATTCAAGACTTAAGCCTTGCTCATACCTACACGAGCGCCCTTTCGGGTTGTTATGGCCAGTGAGCAATATCCATTGCTACTTGGGTTGAACACGTTGTGGCGATCTGATTCTCTGTAAAAAAAGCTCTCGTCAAAACTTTGACTTTCGTCTGGGCCTTGACCTCGATCTAAATCAAGCAGTCACTCTCGATTCATCTCTTGCTTTTGATCTTTTGAACTTCGATCATCCTGCATGACTTACCTTTCGGCGAGGTCTTGCAAGTCTTGAGTCTCGTCGAGTGAATCTAGACTACTGTCCAGTGTCTTCTAGACCTTGATCCTGCAAGTAACTAGACTTTGGTTTTGAAATCAGGACGAAATGTGTGGTGATGACTGGACCTTTGTCGCGCAAAATTCTCGATCAGACAGAGATCTAGCACGACCGAAGTAAAAAAAACGAAATGTGTTTTGAATTTTGATATAAGGTGATTCGATTTTTTGTATATATAGACACAAGTCGCGCGACTTTGTGTGGTGGTCTGCTAGACAGAAGTTCTAATACGAAAAGAATTTTGAATTGGATTTTCAAATTCGAATTACAATTTAAATTTAAATTTAAAATACAGAATGAAAAATATTAAATCGGATTCAGATTTAAAGTGAGCGAAGAAAAGCAACGAGATCCGCTTTCTCTTGTGCTGTCATCTCGAGCGGATGAATTTGAATATGCACGCTATCGCGCTCGACCTTACCGCCTTGATTGTAATGTTCCACGACGTCTTCTAAGGTGCGTGCTGAACCATCATGGAAATAAGGGCCACGTCGACCGACTCCCCACAGGGTTGGTGTTTTAAATCCATGTTGAGAAAATAAATTGTCAGGCTCATAAACACCACGACCAAGGTCTTCGCCAGGCAAACCAATATCCCAGAACAAACCATCAGTCCAATCTGGATTTTTATGACAGAGATTGCAGCGCAAACTGCGCGAGTGAAACAATTGTTGACCGCGAACTTCGCTTTCAGACAATGCCAATCGATCACCGGCCAACCATTTTTCATAGCGTGTAGGCTGATGAGTGATCGTTCGTTCAAAAGCAGCAATGGCCGTGGCCAGATTACTGATTGTAATTTTTTGATCTGCAAAAAGATTTTTAAACTCAAAGACATATCCTGAATCCGAGGTCAGTTCGGTCAGCAACAGGTCTAAATTTTGATTCATTTCGTTTGCCGCTGTCAGCGGACCCAGTGCCTGCTGTTCTAAAGACTCTGCTCGGCCATCCCAAAAATATTTTCGTAAATGTACAGTTTCAATCAGGGTCGGTGTTCGGCGCGAGCCAATAAAACCATTTTCACCAATGGCTGTTGGCAAACCATCTGTCCAACCTTTGTTGGGATTGTGACAGCTGGCACAAGACATGGTGTTATTACCACTGAGACGTGGATCAAAAAATAATTTCTCACCAAGCTGCTCAAGCGTAAGCCCTGGGCTTAAATTTGATGCGAGAAGGTTTCGTGTATGCAATTTTTTTGTTAGGGATTTATTAGTTAGGGATTCTTTTGCCAGTGCGTTTTGGTCTGCGCCAATGAGAATGACAAAAATAAGGAATATGAAAAAATATTTACTCATGCTGGATTAAAAGCATATGAGTTTATTTTTGTCATTTAGATTCTAAAGACGATCCAAGCCATGACGACACGATTCAATCCAATTCTTAAGCAAAAAAAACCCTCGGGGCCTATCCCCGAGGGCGGGCTTAAGAGGATTTCGTCGTGTCTGTGCGTGCGACGCCTCATAATCTTTGTAAACTTAAAATTTTAAAATCTTTAAAACTCTTTTCAAAAAAGATTTTCATCAACCAAACCTGCAATAGGTCAGAGAATCCCCTTCATCTCAGACCAAGTCTGAAGATAAAAACCTTTTTTCAAAATCGAGCCTTGCCCTTGTGAACAAGGCTCGTTTTTTATGTTTTGTATTATTGTATTAACCGATCAGTTTTAAAGCCATGCTTGGAAACTGGTTGGCTTGAGCCAAGACAGAAACCGCAGCACTTTGTAAAACTTGAGCTGATGCCATTTCAGATGTTTCTTTTGCTACATCGGCATCACGAATTCTAGAGTTCGCTGCGCTCAAATTTTCATACTGAATATCTAAGTTTGAAGTTGTTGCATTCAATCGGCTCTGAATCGCACCAAAGTTAGCGCGCATTGTTCCGACTTTGACCAAGGCTTCATCAACTCTATTCAAGGAGTCACGAGCACCAGCTTTGTCATTGATGTCGATACCATCAATACCCAACTCGCTAATTCTAGCATCTGATGACAGAGAAACTTTGATAATGTTCTCTTCTCCACCAAAAGGACCAACGTGGTATTGTTGTTCTCCACCCGAACCATCAAGCAATTGTTTGCTACCGAATCTTGTTGTTTTAGCGATACGATCTGCTTCTTCAATCAAATTTTTAGACTCTTCATTTAAATATCCGCGTTCTTTTTCACCAATAGTATCAGATGCACTTTGTACACCCAACTCACGCAAACGAATCATGATGTTGGTGATCTCATTCAATGAACCCTCAGAGATTTGAATCGCTGATGTGGCATTGAAGGCATTGTTTCTCGCTTGTGAGATACCTCTGATTTGTCCTCGTAAAGATTCTGAAATCGCTAATCCGGCAGCATCATCTGATGCATTAACGATTCGTGTTCCAGAAGCTAACGCTTGAGTAGCATGGTCCATACGCTTTTGTTGTACCTGCAAAACTCTTTGCGCACCGATTGACGGTAAGTTCGTCGAAATTCTTAAGCCCATAAAATCCTCCTACAAACGCACAGTTTGTGTTGTTGTTGACGTTTCCCTTTTTCAAACTTTTGTGCTGGAGTGGGGTCCTGACAAAACAGAGGTGACTGACTCTGTCCTGTAGAACCTAGCGGTAGGATAGAACTCGACTTTGACTGTTAGACGAGATCCTTCGTTCCGGGTGCTCCAACGTGTTCATAGTACTTCTCGGCCTTGGTCCAGATAACTTTAGGACGTAGGTCGAGCTTTTCTAAAACGCGGCGCATCTTGTATTTGAAATTATTAATTTAAGAGAAATAAAAAAAATTTCGACCAAGGTCCAGTTTGGCTCAATTCAAGCTAGACCTTGGTCGCAAAACAACCCGCCGGATCCTCCATAATCTGAAAATCAGCGGCTCGTTTGACAAACAACTCAGTCCGCTCAAAGACTCAGTTGTTATATATTGATTTAAAATTTGTACTTACTCTTTTGAAAAGCCCTTAAAACAGAAGCTCACTTGCAAAAGTAAAAACCCAAATAGATCTTACTATTAACCAACCAAACGAATCACTGAACCAGGAAATCGATTGGCCTGGTCCAGGACATTGATCTGGTATTGCTGCAAAGCTTGTTGTTTATACATGCTACTGGCGGCCTCGGCGATATTGGTATCAGCCAAGCGCGAATGTGCGGCCTCTAAATTTTCAACCTGCACATTGCCGTGATTGATTGTCGAATCCAATCGACTGTGGATCGCACCAAAATTTGCACGAGCTTGCGCAATTTTAACTACGGCTTCGTCTAACGAATCCAAGGAGTCTCTTGCACTACCTCGATCGCTGATATCTAGCGAGTCCACACCCAACTCACTTGAACGAGTATTGGTATCGGCTTTGTATTTGATAACATTTTCTTCACCTTTATAAGCACCGACCTGGAACTCGTATTCTTTCGAATCTCCAGAGAGTAATTTGGTCGAACCAAAGCTTGTCGTTAAGGCGATTCGATCCATCTCTTGCTGTAACTGACCGTACTCTTGCTGCAACAATTCTCGTTCTCGATCTGAATAAGTATCGCTTGCTGCCTGCACAGACAACTCACGCATACGGATTAAAATATTGTTTTGTTCGTTAAGCCCACCCTCGGCGACTTGCACAAAGGACTGTGCATTTTCTGCGTTCTTGGTAGCTGATTTCATCCCAGAGATTTGCGCCCGCAAACCTTCGGCGATAGAATAATCGGCTGAACTTTCGGCTGGATTGTCGAAGCGATTCCCGCTGGCAAGAGCTTTCATCTCACCTTGAGATCGACTTTGCGATAAACCAATCTGACGTTGAGCCGCCAGGCTGGCTACATTGGTATTGATTCTTAGACCCATATTGAGCAACTCCTTTAAATAGGTTAGGAGTCGCCCGCACACACACGTGAAAAATTCTTAAGCCCCGAAAACGAGCGCGGTGTCGGCCGCGCTCTCTGATCTCGTCTAACAGTCAATATACATTTCGACGTATTGCGTTAAAACTTTAGTATTATTTTACGCATTACGTTAAATATTTGTATTTAGTTGGCTTAATTCAGCTCAACAATCCAACCGTCAAAATCGCGATTGACGTCGGTTTCGACTTTTAGACGAAGAAGCTTAGAGTATTTTTGAATGGCATTCTCAAGACGATCCACTTGCTGGCCAGAAGCCAAATACGGTTGGCGAGTGGGTATATGATAATCAGAACCTAAAAAAGGTTTTTCTAAAGGTTCACTTCCTTGAATGTAAAAATATCCATTCAGAACAGTCCCACTGCAAGACAAATGGACCGAACGATGACTGCGATTGGCCAGATCAATAAAATCAGGCAAAACATGGTGGCAGATATCTCGATCTTCTAGATCATATTGAAAATTAACGGCAGCCAAGGATTGAAGACTTGCAAAACTGAACATCATTAAAAATAAAGATTTGATCAACATAACGTCCTCATTTGGTTATTTAGAATCCAACTGAAGAACTAACATGAACTGTATTTATAAAACAACTGGTTCAATCAATTGTTCGAAAATGAGACAGGTAGGCCCAGACTTTATTTAACTGAATTATTTTGCCTGATCGATGCTGATCGCGAATCTTTTTACGCCGGATAATTTTATCAAATCCAAAATATGAACGACGGTCCCATGCGGGACATCTTTGTCAGCGGCAATCACGGCTTGAATGTCTGGATTTTGCGTGGCTGCTTCTTTGGCTTTCGATTGAATAGTTCCTTCGTCTACTGCCGAGCCGTTGAGACTGACTGAACCATTGACGGAAATCGTAAAATTCAACAGGGTCTGCGTGCTTTTATCGCCACTGGCTGCTTTGGGTAAATTCACATTGAGCGAGGGCTTCATAATCATCGGTGCTGTGACCATAAAAATAATCAACACCACCAAAATAATATCAACCAATGGCACGACGTTGATATCGGCAATTGCGTCGTCAGAATCTCCGCCCCTTTTCATCGCCATAGATTACAATCCTTTTTTCTTAGCGTACGCTAAACACAACTCTTTGACTGAATCCAAACCAACCAAAATGCTTTTTACTTGTTTTTGATAATAGTTGTAAGAGATCACCGCAGGCATCGCCACAAACAAACCTGCTGCGGTGGAAACCAGAGCTAATGAAATACCCGCCATCACCGTCTGTTGACCAGCATCAGAACTGTTAGCCAAATCATTAAAGGCCTTCATAATTCCAAGCACGGTTCCAAGCAATCCAATATAAGGCGCATTGGAACCAACCGTTGCTAAAAAATTTAAGTACTTTTCAAGTTCTGGTTTTTCAATCAAAGCGAAAGTATTAAACGCTTCCTCTAAACCTTTTGATCCGCTCTCTTTAATATGTTTCATTGCATAACCCAAAGCTCGACCTTCGATCGATTCAGGATTTTTTGCCATGTTTTCGACATCATCTAAACTGTGACTTTGCAATGCGGCTTTTACGCGACTGCGAACCTCGGCACTTTGTGCTGAGACCTTACGTAAAGAAAAAAATCTTTCCAAAATCATTCCTACACTGATCACACTGAGCATCAGTAAAATCCAAATAACAACTTGATCGGCGACCTGGGCAATTGCAAAAATTCTTTCAGTTAACATAAATAGTTTCCTCTTTATCTTCCTTTACAAAGTATCCATGGTAATATCGAAACTGGTCAAGGTTGAAGAGATAGAAAAAATCATGAATCATTTAGGATCAAATTATATTCTACGCATTCGCAGTTTTATGGCTGCCCTGTTCCTTCTGTTTTTTTGCGCAGGACTGCTAAGCTCTTGTCGTTTCAACTCGTCTGCTAAAGAAAATATTTTGATTGTAGCTGTTGATCAATTGAGCGCAGAACAGATTCGCTGTTCGCAGGACTTTAGCCAATCACAGTCACAACAATCAGGCTTTGAGGTCCTGTGTCGTGAAAGCGTCCGCTACACTCACGCTTTTACAACCTCACCCATGTCTGGACCAGCGATCGCCTCTGTCATCACTGGCCTTTACCCTTTCGAACACAAACTGAGACACAATGGCAACCAAAGCATCAGCAGCACTCTCAATACTTTAGGTAAAGCCGCTCATCAAAAAGGTTACGCCACATCATTTTTTTCTGGGGGCGCACCAATTCTTCGAAAAATGAATCTACACACTGGCTTTGAAGTTTTTGATGATCACATTCAACTCTCACCCACCAGTTTGTATCGTCATTTTGATAAAACCATTCAGCTTTTTACAAACTGGCAAAAAGAAAACTCGAACAGACCCTTTGTCAGCATCATCTACAATCCAGACTTAGGAATTATCGACACCAACAAAAACACACAGATTGAAACTGAGCTGGAACAATGGGATGCGCAGCTTGGCGCATGGATTAATAATTTGAAACAACAAAAAATATGGGATCAAACAAATTTTATTCTGATTGCATTAAACGGCCACGATGACCAAAGTCGTGAAGACGAATTGTTGCCTTTAAATATCTATGCCGAACACACGCAAATCCCCATGTTTATCAAACCCTCACGCAAACCCGCCGACGAAGGACAACATTGGACTTTTGATGCCAACGTCACACTGGCGGATCTGGGGAAAACTTTAATTGAGAAAATAGAGCAGAGCTCAAGTGAAAACGACAACAGCAATAGCGACATGCCTGTTCTTTCTTTATCAGCAAGCCTCAGCGGCCCCGTCGACGCCAAAGTTTTGAAACAGTTTGATCGCCCGATTCTCATTGAAAGCAGCTGGGGACAATGGCAAGAAAATACACCGATTCGTTTTGCTTCGAGATGGAATCAATACTTATTTGTCTTTGATAAAAAAATTAAAATTTACAATTCCTTTATCGATCGTTTTGAATCCACACCAATACGCGCTGAAGAAACCAACATCAACAGCATGCTAAAAAAAATCAGTAAAACCATAAGTTCCGACCTATTTGACGGCAAAAACATTCCTTTATTTGACCTGCCACCTGAACAAAGAAAAAAATGGACCTTACTGAGCGATTATTTTCTCAATATCAAGCTGAACCAGTCCGTCAGTCGCCTCTCCATGGATATGATAAACACCAAAGACTCGATCAGTGTAGATCTCTACACGCTCTCCTTGCTCGAGGCAAAAAAATGGCAAGAGCTGTTAAGGTGGTCTAAACAAATTCATGATCTTGATTTAGAAAAAATCAGCTCCTTGAATTTACAACAACCCATTGAAAACACCAACTATAACAATCCTTGTCTACAAACCATCGATAAAAATATTCACCAAGGTGACATCTACAAACAGTGCAATGACCAACTGTTGTTATCATTTCATGAAAACTACAAATCAGATAAAGAATCTCTGCGGAAAAAGTTTTTTAGATCTTATCTTGATAAAACTATTGATGTACAGATCAGCGAAATCAACTATGCCATGATGGGACAATGGGATACGAGCAGCGACAGCAAACGATTGGTTTCTTCCTTTGACTTGCTCATGGCAAAACCAGAAATGCAGAAAATAAAAATGACCATACAACGTTCACTTGGTCTTTCTGATTTCCGAAAAATTTCGTATTAGAAATGAATTGTCGTAATCCAAAATGGAGTTTGTTCTGATTCCTCGGCTAAAATACGCGTCAGCTCTTCAAGATCGGGGCTGCCAGCTGCGAAAAGCTGCTGTGGAATGTAACTGCGAGCT
>CAZMVK010000002.1:13442-33715 GCA_964569545.1 uncultured Bdellovibrio sp. | reverse complement strand
TACAAATCACTGTCTCATTACCTAACAATCGATAACTGCCAGTTTGAATTTGACATGTAGAATCCAGACCAATCCCCTGACAAAGCAAAGGAGCATCTTGTTGTATTTGCCAAGCCCAATCTGGAGAATAACACAATGGCTGCAAACCTTTTTGATTGTATATTAACAAATGTATAGCACCCACCTGGGCCCAAGATAATGTTTTATCTTCTACCACAAGACCTAAAAATTCAGCTGCAGAAGAGTAATCAGCAGCATTGTATTGCAGGTAATTTTTCTCATTTGCCAACCGCACGGCTCGACACATTCTCTGCTGAACGCTTTCGACGACTGCGGACTGACCAATGGCAACAGTCATTTCAGGATCATGCTGCCCGCTAACAGCAACAATGGATTCGCGTGTTGATTGCAAAACATTTTCTGCCGGCTCTTTCGCTCCCCACGGAACTGCGATCAACAATGATTTACTGTTATCAAAAGCCTCAACAATTGGGCGTGGTCTAAAAAATCTACCAGAAAAAGATCGTTCGTTCATCTTCACGGCATAGCTCCGTATTTTTTAAGCTTGATCATAGATTTTTTATAATACTCTTCATCAGGAACACTGCTATCGATAATTTTTTTCCACTTGGCTTTGGCGCTATCAACCTCACCAACACTCTCTTCCAAAATACCTTCTTGATAAAGCACCTGCATTTGTTTTTTCAACTCATTCAGTGAAAAATTAATTTTGCTTTTAACACTTTCATTGTCAGGATTTATTTTTAAAGCTTTTTTAAGAACCATGACCGCTGCCTTATAATCATTTTTCCTTAAAGCCTCCTCTGACAACCTCAACTGTGTTGACTGTTGTTCTGCTAAATCTTGCTGAATGGAGGCAACCTTACTGCGAGACTGCCCACGCAAATCTTGCGGATCTGGCAGTTTAGAAGAAACAACAACTTCGTAAGCTTTGATCGTTTCTAAGAAATTTCCTTGTTTTTCGACCTCTTGAGCTTTGCTAAATAAATTTTTATGTTTTCGAACCAAAGCTAAGTATTCATCCAATTTTTCTTTTCGATCAATCTGCTCAGTTAACAGCTGGTCTAACCTCGCTTTGATATCCAAGATTGCATGATGTTCCGGATTCAACACCATGGCCGGAGCCAAACATTCATCTATTTTCTTGCTCTGCTCTGCTGAAACCTGTTTTGATAACAAAGAACGACATTTGGTTGTGATGGAAATAATTTTTTCTTCCATCTCTTGTCGATCTTTTTCTTGTTGCTCTATCTTTTTTTGATCGACCTGAGTTTGAACCGCGACCTCTGCCAACTTTTCTAAATTTTTTGATTCTTCAAAAAATGGTACCAATTGATGAACCTTGGCTATTTCTTGTCTGGCCATCTCATAACGTCCCTCTTTAAACAGTCTATCGGCCAAACGATAACTGTCGCGCACATATTGTTGCTGTTCAGGTTTCAATTTCTCAAACGGACTGAGCGAATCGGTTTTGACCGCGGTTTGCGCCACTTGCTGCGACAATTCCTGTGTTGAGGTAAAATAATATATCACACCACCGACCAACAATAAACCGATCGCAATTCTAACTATATTTAATTTTTTCTCTTGAACAGGGGCGTGATATTCTGGCGCAGGAATTGGTACAGATTGTGGTGGTGCCTGCTGATAAACAGACAACTCTGACGGAGAAAAAGTTTCCGCAGTCGAAGCCATAGACCTGCTTGGTGAAAACACAGCCGGCGTCAATAAACTCTGTGGGATTTCTTTTAATTTGGCTTCATATTCGCTATCACGTAATTCAAAATAAACATAACAGTCTACAACCGAAATAGCATCGCCTGATTTAAGACTGGCCCACTGTTGCGCCAATAAATCCTTGCCATTGAGCATAGTTCCATTAGAACTGCCAAGATCACGAACCATATAACTTCCGTCTTGAAAACGAATTTCAAATTGTCTTCGACTCATTTTGGGATGATCGATAAACACGGGACAGGAAGTGTCTCGTCCAACCAGCCAAGATTGGCCTTCTAATTTAAAAATTTGTTGTGTGTGCCCTTGATTGTTGGCCGCACGTAAATACGGCGACAAAGTAACGCTACCAACAATTGTTTTCTCATCATCTGTTTGAAAATGATTTGCACTAAAATCTTCGCCCTGACCAGGTACCGCAGCTAAATGAGGCGGTCCCTCTTGTTTAAAAAAAAATTCATACGGAGTTGTTGTAAATTTATCTTCATTCTTCAAAAAAACTTGGCCAGGTGTTTTTTCACCGTCTTGATAAACTTCGCCAAATCGGGAAAGAACTTCGAGCTGCCATTGATTGTCTTTAAAAAATATTTTTAAATGCTGACGAGAAATACCCTGTAATGGCTCCAAACGAACAGCACACTCTTCACCACGGCCCACAATGTACTCACGATCTTCTGTTAACAGAAGATCGTTAATTTGTTCTCCATCTTTAAATACACTGAGACGTGCCATCAAAATTTCTCCGCATCTTTCAAGCTACATTCATCATAGTACTGTTTTGCTTCACGATATTTTAACTTGCTCGAGTCCTTTAGCATAATCATCACATTTGCATAAGACGATTTGCACAATTCATAATTTTGTTTTTGATAATATTTACGACCCAAGTTCATACTTTGATCGACTTGTTGTTCAAATTTTCTTTGCGCCTGTGAATAATATTTCCGCGCCAACTCATGATTGGGATAAAATGACAAAGAAGCCTGAAAACTCTGCATTGCACGTGCGTACTGGCCTTTCATATAATCACGAAAGCCGGCAATGTAATACTCTTGCGCTTTTTGATATTGAATGCTGTCCTGACCTTTTTTTTCTTTTTGCGCTTTGATATCACTGATAACTTGAGTGGATTCATCAATCGCTTTTTGCACATCGCTTTCGCTGCGAATTTTAAATTTATTTTTACTCTTGATATTATTGCCTAAAAAATACCAGCCAACCCCACCAATTAATAACAAGGCAATAACCATTCGCACCGGATTCATTGCTGGAGGTTTTGTCATTGCCTGAGATGATGATGACATATTAGATGCTGTATTCATTGCCGACACAGCTGTTGGTGATGGGAACTGTGTTTGCTGAGTAACCACATTCTGCGGTTTAGATATTGGTTTGTTTACTGACATTGATGGCGGCAATCCCGAACTGACAATGGGTCGATTTGCAATGGGCTGCAAAGGACTAAAAGAGTTTACTGCCGAATTGTTAACATCTGCGAGCTCAGCCGAATTGCTATTTGGATTGACCAAAGCTACTGGCGAGGCCGTTGATTTCCCTTTGCTTTGCGCATCCAACTCGACAGCTAAAACCGTATCGCCTACTTGAATAAGATGTTCAGAAAAAAGAGTTTTCTCTATAAGCTCTTCACCATCAATTAAAATATAATTTTTGGGGCTGACATTATGAATAGACAGTTGCCCCATCTGCACTCTGAACTCGGCGTGAACACGAGAAATTTTTGCATCACTTGCAAAAACCAAATCATTTTCAGGACCACGGCCAATTGTTACCACGGACTTATCAAAATGATAAATCTTCCCTGCATTTTCACCCGAAGTGACTTTGACAGAGTATTTTATATTTCTGGCAACAACGACCTGGGCAGCACTCATGCAGCGCCTCCAGCTTCAGCTTCATAAGGAGAAACTGTAACCATAAAATAATGGGCCTCGCTGTCAGCTGTCATCGCCTGACATTGCAATAAAAACATATGTCCACTGATCTCTAATTTATCTGAATGCATCGACAAAGTATTAGATTGCGCCAGAGTGATCAACTCACCAATATTTTTTTGCATCGCCTGATCACCAATAACCTGAATGGCCTGTCCTAATAATTGCGATGAACTGTAACCAGACAATGATTCAAAAGCATGGTTTGCTGCCACGATAATCTGATCTTTAGAAACCAAAAGAGTTGGATAACCCATCAAATGCACCAAATTCACCCAATCAGAATCTCGCAGACGCGAACCCGTTGAAGAATTCATTGAGCCAGATCCTGAATTTTGCACACGCGCAAGCAAGCTGTTTAGACCAACTAAAACATTCTGTAAAATTGGAAACTGAAATGGTATTTGAATTTGATCACGGCCTTCACGCAGAGCCAAATCCAATTCTTGTGATACTTTGATAAATGGCAGCTCAATCATTTTATACATCAAATAAAATATAAAAATACCAAGGGCCAAAGAAATACATAGCATTTGAATAAACAAACTCAATGCGCGACCATCATCATATTTCATAGTACCCGTATCATAAACAACAATGGCATAAGCTTTAGCTACGTTTTGTTGAATGTCTGAATCATAAACCAAAATTGGACAGCTCGCTGCAATTCTACCATTGCCAATTTCGGCACTGACCTCTCGCAGCTGGCCTTTGATTTGTGTTGCAAATGCCACCAAATCACCATGCGGACTCATGCCCAACATTTCCGGCGGTGCCATGATCGAACCATCCTTTGATAAAATCATCACGTCACTGATGCCATCATCTTTTAAAACCAGATCCGAACTGTAACTGGTAAGATCTCCGCTGCGAATTGCTTTTTCATTCGAATTGGCCAGAGCTCTGGCGACAGTTTGTGCTCGGCGACGACTTTCATTTTTAATACTTTCGCTAGTAATTTGATTCATTGGAAACAGTGACAACACCGTCACCATTAAAATGAATACTGCCGCAAAGGAAAAAATTATTATTTTAAATTCAAAAACTTCCATTAACTTTTGGAAACCTGGCATCACCGCTCGTTGTATATAGTCTTCAACTTTTTCTTGAAAACTTTTTGCAACCACAGAACTTGATGATTCTGATGATGGTATCGCAGACGGCATCGAATAATCCACACCTGCATGGATTGATGGATTGGCCGGTGGAAATGTCGATGGAAATGGTGAAAGCGGCTGAGACTGCATCACCGAAATCCCTGCCGAAGTGTGAGACCTAGGAGCCATCACCACATCAAAAAGAATTTTATCGATCATAATTTTATCACCATTGTGCAAAATTGCATTTTGCACACGCACACCATTAACCAACGTTCCATTGCTAGATTGCAAATCCGTCAGAACCATTTTTTCACCAAACAACATAATTTCAAAATGTTCTTTCGAAATCCCAGGAACTTGCAAACTAAAATCACATTGAGGTGATCGTCCTAAACGATTTTTTCCTTGCTTTAAAGTGTAGAGCTCACCGGCCTGCGGGCCGTTTAATATTCTAAGCGCCCACATATAATAAATCTCCTGCGTAAATAGACATTTGATCTAAAGACCCAGCTTTCATTTCAATCACACTGTCCGCACTCCAGATCGGCCATACTACTCGTCCAGGTTTTACATCCCGAACCAATTTGCAAACATTCATGTCTTTATCAAGAAATATACAATCCAACGAGTAACGCATAAAAAATGTATGAATGCTGTTGCAGCGATGAATCCACAAGCCAGAACCAATTGCCAAATCATTCGTACCAAGCAAACCTTTTGTTCGCGCCACAAAACTGCGGGCTTCTTTTAAATCTGATAAAAGTATTTGTTTGCCATTATTTTGTTTGCTGTTATCACGAAAAAGTTTCGCCATTATTTCCCCCCCCCCGTTGGGTAAATAAATTGCAAAGCAACTGGACCAAACAAAACAATAAACACTGCCGGCATAATAAATAACATCATTGGGAATAACAAAAGCTGCGAAGCTCTGGCTCCGGCTTTTTCTGCTCTAACAAATCTTTCCAAACGAATTTGTACAGACTGATCTTTCAGTACTTGTGAAATGCTTGCACCCGTTGAGTCCGCATCGACCAAGACGGCAACAAAACTTATGATCTCTGAAGTATCCAAACGACTGGACATGGCCTTTAAAGCATCCGCTCGCGAAGACCCCAGCTTGATGTCTTTCAAAACATTTCCCAGCTCTTCTGCCAACACACTGCTTTCCGCTTTATCAACAATACGCTGGATGGCACCAATAAAATCAAGACCTGCTTCAGTGGATAAAGCTAACAAATCTGTAAAAAATGGTAGATCAGCTCGCACTGAATCTTCACGTCTGCGTTTCTCACCGTTCGCGTACAGATGAGGAAAATACAAACCCAAGGGAATCATCACAAAAAACAAAGCTGTCGGATATCCCATTTCAAAAGCAAAATTAAAAACACCAAGCAGAGCTGGCAAAGCCACTCCCCATAATAATTGCAAACCAATAAATTCGTCGACATTAAGCTCACGCGACAAACCACTGGTTAAAATGATTTTATTCACACGCTTACGATAACCTACGTTTTTATATTTCAATGCATATTTCAGAGTGAATTGATGCACCATCGGACGAGACATGTTGATCAATCCAGATTTGGATTGCACGGGTTCTTGCCCACTGGCCCATGATAACAAATCTTTTTCAGTTTGACTGTTCGACATCAGTGCAGACACGAATGTATAGACAGCAAAAGCAGCCACCAATAATCCGCTGACTAAAATAAATTCTGCACTTCCCATTTCATCACCCTTCGTGTTCAATTCAATGTATGAACCACAAAAAATTTCAGCTCGTCTTAGCCTCAGCCTCGCCTCGGCGAAAAGATTTACTGGAGAAAGCCGGATTTCATTTCCATGTTTTCTCAGTTAAGGTATCGGAAAATCTTGAGAAAAACCTGACAGTAGATGAACAAATATTGCAAATAGCTAGGCGCAAAGCTTGGGCGACGGCTCTGTCGTATCAATCGACAAAAAACCAGCCCTTTGTCGTGCTTGCCGCTGATACTATGGTGACCTTGGGCCAGGAGCTGCTTGGCAAACCTGTAGATACAGTACAAGCTCATGATTTCTTACGACGTTTGTCTGGCCAGACCCACGAGGTTAAAACATCTGTTGTTTTGTTTGAAAGCTTTGCCCCTGGACAAAAACCAAGTCTGAGCATTTCTCAAATTGAGAAAAACGAAGGCGATCTACTGTTGAGTCAGAACAAACTCATTCTCAATATGAAACAAATCATCGAAACAACCAGAATTACATTCCGCCACCTCAGCGATCGCGAAATTGAAGAATACATTGCCAGTGGCGAACCCATGGATAAAGCCGGTGCCTATGGCATTCAAGGTTCAGCTGGAAATTTTGTTGAAAAAATCAATGGACCCTTTGACAACGTGGTTGGTTTGCCAATAGAAAAAGTTAAAAAGTTATTACAAGAGGGAAATTGGGATATCCATGACGTCTAAATTGAATCAGCTAAATCCAAATCAGTCGAATCAAAATCAAATTGAGCAAAATTTTAATTTACTGCAAAAAAAAATATCAGACATACACCTGCCGTCATCATCGGCAAAAATTCTAGCTGTTTCAAAACTACAACCGATAGATAAAATTCGCGAACTTTATGATCTTGGGCAAAGAGACTTTGCTGAAAATTATGCACAAGAATTGTTAGAAAAAAAACAATCACTCGCTGAACTGACAGAAATCCGCTGGCATTTCATTGGTCATTTACAAAAAAACAAAGCTAAATTTTTAATTCCATTCGTCGACAGAATTCACTCGGTTGACTCCCTGGAGCTGGCGCAATATCTCGACAAAAAAAACTCAGAAATTCGTCCACAACAAAAACAAAAAATTTTATTGCAGATCAATGTTTCCCAGGAAGACAGCAAAGGCGGTTTGAGTTCCGATCAATTGCTGAAAAATATAGCTGAGTTTAAAAAATTAGAGCATGTGAAAATTTGCGGTTTGATGACTATGCCGCCATTAGTAAATAATGATGAACAAAATCGTGTTTACTTTCATGAATTAAAAAAATTAATGGTTTCTATTGGCAAAGACTTGCCAGAGGCCGTGGAGCTATCGATGGGAACAAGCTCTGACTATCTTGTTGCAGCTCAAGAAGGAGCAACTTGGCTTCGATTGGGAACAATTCTTTTTGGCGAACGCCAATAACTCTTGCCAATATTGCTCAGACATAAAAAACTAGAGCTTGACCATTTTAAGCGATCGGAGCTTTTCGTGCCTATCCCATTAAAAGTTGGCTTTATCGGCGTTGGCAATATGTCACAAGCAATTATCAAAGGCCTGCTAGAGAGCAAACAAATCTCAGCAAGCATGATCTACGGTTCAAACCGTTCACAAGGAAAATTACAAAAGGTTTGCGAACAATACAAAATACACGAATGCAAAGACAATGAAGAATTAATCAACTCTACAGATGTGATTTTTTTGGGAATGAAACCTCAAGACATGTCGGCCGCTGTGGATTCCCTTGCCTCTGTTTTTTCAGACAAACAGATTGTCATCAGCCTTGCCGCAGGCGTTACCATCAAATCATTAGCAAAACGATTACCACAGTGTCGAATCGCGCGTGTGATGCCGAACACTCCGACTGTTTTACGTCGTGGTGTTATAGGCTATACTTTATCGCATGAAGATCCAGGCCTTGAAAGTGTTGTTGAAGATTTATTATCACCACTGGGTGTGGTTTTTCGTTTAGAAGATGAAGAACAAATGGCAGCCCTAACTGTCTCTTGCGCCAGCGGCACTGGTTTTGTTTTTGAACTGATGACTTATTGGCAAGACTGGATTGAAGAGCGCGGATTTGATCCAGAACAAGCGCGCTTGATGGTGGTAGAAACATTTTTAGGTGCAGCCATGCTGGCTTCACACAATTCAGAAACCACCATCGAAGAGTTGCAAAACAAGGTGACCTCGAAAAAAGGCATTACGGCAGCTGGACTTGAGTCGATGCGTGAGCTCGAACTGGAGCGGGTTTTAAGATATTCTTTCGAAAAGGCAGCCCTTCGCAATCAAGAGCTTGCGAAAGAAAGCTAATCCTTCGTATCCTATATATAAGAGAACCTTTCAAAAAATCTTTCGCCGAGATCGTCTGGGTCTGTGATTTTTTGAAAGGATCGTAATCATTTTGCTTCAAGGAGGAAGCCTTATGAAAATTACTCCGATAGATATCGCTCATAAATCATTTAACAAAAAAATGTTTGGCTTGGACGAAGCCGAAGTGATGGATTTTTTGCAAATGGTGTCAAGCCAGATGGAAGAACTCATTCACGAAAAAAATGCTATGAAAGAACAGTTGCGTGAAAAAGAAATCCAGCTTGCTGATTTCAAAGATCGCGACCAAATTCTGAAAAGCACCATCGCCACTGCTGGTCAAATGGTAGAGCGTCTACGCATTGATGCTGAACGCGAAGCCAAGTTGATAATTGCTGATGCTCAACAAAAAGCTGAAATGATCACCCGAGATTCAAGAGATTCTCTGCGAAAAGGTTATCAAGAAATTTCAGATTTAAAACGAGCCCGCATGCAATTTGAAGCCAATCTAAAAGCCATCATTCAAGCACACATGACCTTGCTTGAGCAGGGCGAAAAAATGATGCCGTCAATTGGTATGCCGAATGCACAATTTGAAACGTCTTCGCAAACAATGCCGCAGCAAAATTTGCGCAATTCTAATATTTCGCCTTTGTCCTCTGGAACTTAAGAAAGAATCTCCGCGTGCTCACCCCTGCTGATTTTGTAAATTGTAAGTTTATACAAAACAAAAACAATGGGGTGACGCTGACCTTGACCATTCAAGCCAATGCCCACAAATCTGAAATTGTGGGCCTGTACAACGACACTCTCAAAATTAAAATCAAAGCACCGCCGGTTGACGGCAAAGCCAACAAAGAAATCATCTCTTTTCTCAGTGAAAAACTGGGCATCACACAAAAAAATATAGAAATTTTAAAAGGCGATAAAAACAAAAACAAGATCGTGCTTTTAATGGGAGAATCGTTACAAAGCCTATCCATAAAACTCTGCCATACCTAGCCGATGGATGTAAATTTGCTGTACACAACCTTATAATAGATGTAAATATGAGATCATGATTAGTAGAATTACATCTTCTTTAATAGAAAAGTCTCCAAAATCAATTCTTTTGCTTGGACCTAGGCAAACCGGCAAGTCCACTTTAATTAAGAGTTTAAAACCAGACCTCACTGTGAACTTTGCTGATGAGGCTATATTTTTAAAGCACACTCAAGATTTCAACCTACTTAGAAGTCTTATCGAAAGGAATAAAGCTAAAACTATTTTCATAGACGAGGTCCAACGTATTCCACAAATTTTAAATACTGTACAAGCTCTTGTGGATGAAAATAAAAAATTAAAATTCTACCTAACTGGATCCAGCGCAAGAAAATTAAAAAAAGGTGGCGCTAATCTTTTGCCTGGCCGAGTTCTTAATTTTAATTTAGGACCGCTGACGATCAAAGAGCTGAATTATGAAATAAACAAAGAAGATCTTTTGTTTGGTTTTTTACCCGGAGTCTATGCAGAAAATGACAAAGCACTTAAAAAGGAAATATTAAGTTCGTATAGCGCTAATTATGTCAACGAAGAGATCAAATCCGAAGCACTAGTAAAAAATCTCCCCTCGTTTTCACGTTTTTTACAAGCCACCCCATCTCTTGTCTCCTCATTTGTTGATTATTCTAAATTTGCACAACGAACAAAAATTTCACGGCATCAGGTTCCGAATTATTTTGAAATATTTGAAGACACAATGATCGGCAATCGTATTTATCCAAACCAAGATTTTTTAGAAAAATACGACCTTATCAAACATCCTAAATTTTTCTTTTTCGATGTTGGTGTATTTAACGGCCTACAAAAATCTTTTGAGCTCGCTGACGATAGATTAGGTTTATTAAGTGAACAAGTTGTTTACCAGCAGTTATTTCACTCTGCCAATGCACTTCGTAAAAATATCGAAATAAACTCCTTTAGAACTCGAGGGGGCAGAGAAATAGACTTCTTGATAAAACTGGAATCTAAATTCATCGGCATAGAAGTTAAAACCTCTGATAAAATAATTGATGACGATGTTCGCCACTTGCTCGCACTTAAAAAAGAAGAACCACATTTTGACTTTTACCTATTTCACTTTGGAAAAGATGAATTTAAACGTAACGGGATTTGGTGTTTGCCATTAGCTGCTGGCATGAAAGAGCTTGGGTTGTAGTATATTCGAGTGACAATTCCATAGGCCGAAGTATAGCTTATATTTTGCATTGAGGCCTTAAAACAAATCGCGCAATAGCATTCATCACCAAGCTGGGGTACTGGAATAAAATTAATCATATTTTAAACTGTTGATCTATTTTTCATTATTGCCAATTTTTGTCAGTGAATATTGTTTCTAGGCATTATTATTGAAGATTTCAATTTGTATCTGTGCTCAGTAGAGTTGGATATTTTCTAAAGGTATCAAATATGCATACTCTTTTAATATGAATAGCAATGGCATTAATTTTAGTTTAGTTAAAATCATTTTATTTATGTCGACAATATTAAGCCTAAGAGCTACTTGGGCGACAGTAAGCTTGCGTGCTCAGGCATGCTCGAACATGTATATACAGAATAGTTTTGATCAAAATTTGCAGAATGACATGAAGCTGTTTGGCCGAATTTTTGGGTTAGAGCCAGACTGGGAATTAAATAAATATAAATTAATTGATCAACATTATAAAAAAGTTGATCGAATACGTGGTAATTTTAGCAGATATTTCGGTCCAGATCCACGTAAGGAAGGCGATAGTTATGTCTACACTTCTGATAATATAAATTCAAATTCGATGAATGACACCTGGTTTTTTCCAGAGAACGATGTAGATAAAAAATTAGTACGCTATCGTGTACCCGGCATGCCGGAAACAAATTTTCCGTATGAAGAATTCTTGGGGAAAAAAATAACAATTAATACTCACGGACAAGAACAAAGTTATAGATTGGTCAATGCTGGCAGTCGTCAGTTTAAAAAAGATTGGCCCAGTATTGAAAAATTTGTCTTTGCAGCCTTAGATAAATATACGGATGCGCTCCCATTGATCAGCATGAATCCTGTTTGGGTTCAAGGTACTGAGATCGGAAGGCATTGGCAAAAATGGGGATCGAAAATGGTCACCGACAAATATGCTCAACGAAAATCATATTTTTCACCTGATGAATTGTTTAAAATGAGAAAAAATGATGAGGACGATATGCTGAGCAGTGAATATCTATTTTTGCTTAAAGATAATAATCTTTCGCCCTTGCAAATGAATGAAGAACAAATGAAAGAAAATTTATTAGTAACAGTTAGAATTGCAAGATTTGAACATCTGGATTCTACGATGCCTAATAATATTTTTGGGAAAAGATATTATTTAAGAAATTTACCAATTGGAACTTATTTTAACAATTTAAATAGTGGAGAAATTATTAAGAAAACTTTTGAGGGTCTAGAGTTGTCAGTAGGCAAAAAAATTGCTGAGATTTCAAGATTTGTACGTTTTGGTGATGTTCCTAACGAAATTATGAATCACTTTGTTCGACAGATATTTGAATTTGCCAATGATCCAAACGATCCCATTAATATATTTATTATTTGTGTGGATTCATTTGGTCGTCAATTGTTTTCGCAGCGCTATGGCTTTAAGGACATCACACAAATCACCAACCGCGAAGAGTTCGGTAGCGAACCTGAATATTTAATGTACATCGATACAAGTTCTCAAGACTTTACAAATTTGCTTACGCAGCTACGTTTAAAATCAACACAAGTGGTAGAAAAATCAGAAGTGCAAGATATACCACCAGTTATGAGTTGGTATAAAAAAAGATATAAAAGCGTGATGTACGACGATGGCGGTATAGTAGGAAAATATAACGATATACAAGCGCAATTAGTATACATCAGAAAGTTAGTATTATCTGAGCAAAAACAAAAAATAGATAAGCACTTGCCAACGCCTGCATTTTTTCCATATTTGCGGAATATTAAAATATCCAGTTTAAAACGATTAAGGCAAATTGCTAAATGGGTGATTTATTCTAAATACAATTCACTATTGCCATTAAGATTGATGATCAGTGATGCAGATTTTAATAAAAAAACATTGTATCAAAATACCGACATATTTTCTTATTATGGGGAGAATATTTTAGCAACAATCAATTATAATTTGTCGACAAATGGTAAGACCTTGGTGATTGGTGATGGGCATGAAATATTTGTAGCAGCTCCGAAAAAAATAAATGGTGTCAGTTCAATTGAATATTTTAATTGGGATCAGGCGACGTTTAATAAATTAAGTGTTGGTCGAGAGACTTTTGAAAACATTGTATTAATAGATTTTTTTAATCATTTTCATTCAGAAATTGAACAAAAAAAAGCATTGCAGTCAATAGTTACGTGGCTTCGTCGCGGAGGCGATCTTAGTCTAATTTCTGTTGGGGAAATTAAATATAATGAATATAAGCAATATGATGATCCTAAGATTCCAAAAAGTAGCAAAGAGGATTTGTTGATGAGATATGCTCTCGATCTTTATCAAGAAAAGGCACCAATGACTGAGTATGAATTTGCATTAAATTTACTAATGAAAAGAAAAATGATTGAAGATATGTCTGATATTAAATTTCCATATTTTATAAAAATATTAAAAGAGTTAGGTTTCCCGGAACATAGATACAGTGGGAGTACTCATGAGTTTTTTCATAAAATTAGGATCACTAAGCCTTAATCCATTCTTCCGTAGCTTCAATCAAAACTTTTATCCTGGATTCAATATCAAGCTCGGCAGGGTTTAGCGTTGCTTTAATACTTTCGCCAACTAATAAATTGTGAATGTTTCTTGCTGTAAGGTTGGGATCTTTTAATTTCCATATTTTTTGTTCTTTTCCGTTCTGGAGAAGAGATTTGATCCTGTTAATGCCTTGTTCTGTTGTTGTAGTATAAAGATCTAAAATGGATCGGCTATTAATTGAAAAATAAATCATCGATAAAATTATAGCGTTATGTGATCGACGTTTATATGACAATTCGATGTTGGCGGTTAGGTAAGCCTTTAATTGTTTTGATGGCTCTTTAAATTTAGATACCTTTTCATCGATATAATGGCGGTCAGTATCAAACACGTGCTCAATACAGTTTTTCAATAAATCGTCTTTGTCAGAAAAATGTTTATAAATAGCAGGTTGTGAAATACCCACCTTTTCGGCTATTTGCTGAAAACCCACCCAGTGGATTCCATGTTTGCTATACAGTTCAATCGCATGATTTATAATTTTTTGTTTTGTATCTAACATCATGAACTCCTTTTTAAGAATAAGTGATTACTCACCTGGACCTGAATAAATATTACACTATACAAGTTATACTTAATAACTATATTTGACACGACTGAATGCGTTGGTTATAGGTTATATCCAACAAATAATTAGATGATTGAACAGCCGCAGGGTCAAAGTCCAGTTGGAACTCAATCCTAAAGTGATCAACCGAAAATCAGAACTGCAGTTCGATTTGATGGGTGATGGCTTTTCTAATTATTCAAAAATAAATAGTAATAACTCAGATGGGGAGTGAAAATGAAAACACGTGTATTGGTATTAATTTCAGCAATGGCAACGTCTTTTTTAGTAGGATGCGAATCTAAGGTATCAGAAAAAAAAGTTGAAGGTTATAATGCTGGGAATTTAACAGTCGAAAAAATTGCTCTTTCGCAAAGTAGTTTTGATGATAATGTTCAGAAAATTCAGTTATATTTGGAAAAAATAAAAAACATTTTGTCTGCGGCACAAAAATCACTGAATACGTCTGAAGGTTTTGAACCCTTATCAATTTTAGATGTTGTTTATGAAATGAATAGCGCTTTGAAACAAGAAAATCCGATTTTTGATAATGAAGGACTTTTGATTAACGGTTTTTTTAAGGTACAAACAAAACTGTTAACATCTGCGTGTCAAAAATTTAAATATCAAATCACTGCCGATAAAATGAGTCCTCTTCGTCAGCTTGATTATGCTATGCAGAGTTGTGCGTACGACAATTCATATTTAAAAATATTGAAAGCTAATTTTGAAAAATCAAAAGTCACATTAATTTTTGATAATTATAATGTTGAAAAATTGTTTCCTTCTACCATACTTAGTAGGCCTGATATTCCAGAGTGTTCTTTTCCATCAAATAGTGCTTCACCAATAGTTTGCAAAAATTTATCAGTTGGACAAACTGATAAAACGGCCTGGTTTGCTGATGTTATTTCTGGAAAAACTGGTACTGCCATTGAATACGCGGGAATAGATAAGAAAACAGGAGAACTTTTGTATCACGGCAAGGTGGTGATCAGTCCAAAAGGTGAAATTACATACACGTATTTTAGCGGACCAAAAACATAGTTTCTAAACAATTCAAAATGCGAGGGCATTTATGTTTTCTGGCAAGGTTTCTTGGCGGGTTCATACATTTTACTTTTTATTATTTGTGCTATTTTCTCTATTGCTAGGATGTAGCCAAAACAATCAAAAACATGAAGACGTGCAATTAAGAGCTTACAGATTAATCGACGACAATAATGTTGATCAGGCGATATTACTGTTAATTGATGAAATAAAAAGCAGAAATGCCCAGGCACCAAATCATAAAGACAATACATACAGCACCAAAGAACTAAAAGTCACTTTGGCTTCAGCTTATATGAAAAAGGCTGGAATCAGTATCAAAGAAATTGCGGTTTCTTTCCAACTAGCAAAGAACATTAATTCTTTTAGAGCATTTAACGAAAATGAGATTTCTAAAGATGAAGCCAATGCTTCAAAAAATCTAAAGAATATTTCGACTTTATTTGCAACCTGTTTACGCCTTGCTCAGGCCATTTTAATCATCCCTCATGTCGCTGACCAAAATATTATTTATCTCAAACAAGCTACTAAAGTGATTAGCAGCTGTCCAAATCTCGATCCAGAAGATTATATTTATTCGGCGATCATTAAGATTATTCTGGTGCGTTCAATGCTTGAAAGTGAAAATCACGGTGATATTTCTCCAAAAATTGAAAAACAAAATAAAGTTTGCGTTACGAACCTAAGTGATTTCAGAGACTATTTAACAGGAATGACGCCAATACTTAGCAGCGCTTATCAAGATGTAGCGAAAGCAATTCCAGACAGAAGCGAAGAAATGAAATCCAATATTAATAAAATCACAGTTTTGTCGGATAACCTAAAAACTGCGAACTTTGCCAGTATTGTTGTTTCTAGCTTACAGAATGAGAGCTTAAATCCGCTTTATGTTTTTTTAGGAATTGGTAACGAAATCAGATCATGTGTGGAAAATGAAAATTAAAAAATCTCTTTTTAATTTTTGGATCTTACTTATTTTTTTCAGCTGGAAAGCATTAGCCTCGGACCTAGCCTTTAGTCGTAATGCGCGAACCTTCGAAGCTCAACACAGCTCATTGATTGAAAAAACTTTGGCCTCCAGTTGTCTTGGTTTAACAGAAATGCCCGATGGAATTCCGTGCAACCCGGCAATGACACAAAAAGCAACGCGTGGAAAACTCAAGGCCCAAGCCCTGGTTTCAAATGGCTACTCAAATATTGCTAAAAGTCGTCGCTTACTGAAAGGTGATATTGACGACAGTTTGTTAAACGAACTTTTTTCTGAACAACGAGTTCTGCAAGCTGAAATGTTTGCCGATGTGATGTTTACATCAAAACTTTTAAATTCAAAATATTCACCAGCTTCATACAAATTTTTTTCTGTGATCAGAAATGACGCCTATCCAGACGTAGAACTCTTTGCCGTTGAAGAGCAAAATCTAACTCTGCAATCAGGATATTCATTCGGCAATTTTGATTTAGGCGTCGAAGTATTACAAAATAAATGGAAGTTCATTCGTACTCGTTTTAAATTACTTGCTGTAAGCACACAACAGGGTCTGGAAAAACTAAAACCTAAAGAACAGAATGCAACCTTTGTTCAGCCAGCGTTGACTTATAATTTCCCGATGGCATGGCAACCAAGAGTCAGCATGAAGGTCGTTAATCTTGGGACCGTCGATCAGGACTATAACGAGTTTCGTCACCCCAGCGAAACACAATTTGGATTTGCTCTTTCTCCCGAAATTTTTTACGGCAAAATAGATGTCATGATGGACTATAAAAGTTTAAATTATGAAGAGAGTGATTGGGAAAAGGTTCACTTTGGATTGCTCTATCGATTTGGCTCTATGAATTTAGGATTCGGTTTTGATAATAACGGGAGCTCCGTCGGAATTTTTTACGGTCTAGAACAAATAAATGCAGGAATTTTATTTTCAACGACAAAAAATCTTTGGAAGGAGGACGACTATTTTGCTCAAACAGTTTACGTACAAATTGGCTGGCAGCTCTAGCTGGCTATTTTTGCTTTTAATATTTGTTTTTAACTTATCTGCACTTGCTGATGAAGTTCGCGCACCAAACAACGCGAGTGATAAGATATTCACAGCAACCTCCTCTATTGAGAAAAAGAATTCGATTGATTTAACTTGGAATGATTTTGAAAAAATGAATCTTGATAAAATTCAAGCCGATAAAACCGATGGTATCAGTTATATTATCAGCGGTAGTCTCGCTTTATTAGGCGGTATTGCCGGCACCTGTGTGACCACAGATCCATTGGAAAAAGGTATCTATACTTTGTTTCAAACAATTGGTATCGCCAGCGTCGGTTACGGTGCTTACAAATGGCAAGTCGGCGATGATCAGCGCTCATTATATAACAGTCTGAAAAATACTCGGGAAATAGATGACAGCCAAAGAATTGCATTTTTAAAAGTTTATTACGAAGATAAAAAAATAACCGAAAGCCACGAAAAATACATCAAGGCCATGACTCACGGCTTGATAGCCGCTCTCAATATATACAATGCTAGCCAACAAAACCAAGAAGGCGTTAAAAATACTTTATATTTTATCGGCGGAGCAAATTTATTAGCGGCATTATCTTATAGTTTTTAAGTTAACAGATCTTATCTACAGCACGACCTGATAAACATTCACAAAATGAGAGCTCACCAAATCTGCCAAAAGATTCAAATGTTTTTCATGCTCACTGGTCGCACAAAGTACCAATGGATAATCTTTGCACCAACCGTTTTCTTGATACTGAGCTAAACATGCAGTTAATAATTCTTGATGGTTAAAATGAGTGGGATCAGCTTGCAATGGATTTGTAACCTGACGTAAATGAATTTTCTCAAGCACTGAAAAATGATTTTCAAGCTGCAATCCACCCAGCGGAAGTAATAGAAAATGCACCCTTCCCTGAATTAAATTTTGTAATTGTTCAAACTGTAAAACAACAGGTTCATTTTGCATTTATAGTTCCATTTCATTTTTTTGCTAATGTTTGGCAGAGTCTACAACCAGACTCCCTGTTTATTTTTTCACGGCGTTGAGCGAAAATAATTTTTTACAGCAAAGTGGACCTGTTCTAAAAATATTTTCTTAAAAGCAGAAATATTATTTCTTTCGTAAAAAAGCAAGATCGCCTTCTTATAATCGACTACTTTGACACTGCGATAAGAAAGAGGAATCGCATCGTCAGCAAGCAATAGAGCTGTCGAAAGCATTCGGCTAGTTCGTTTATTGCCATCTTCGAAAGGCTGGATATAGCTGATCAATAGAATAGCCCAAAATGCTCTTTCAAATGGATTTTTCTTGTTACTAATGAAAACGCATGTCTTTTCAAGGCTTTCTTTGATCTGAAAAATATTGTCAATAGGGCGATATTTAGTGCCAGTAATAGAAACCATTTTTTTTCGTAAATTTGGCGATACTCCTAAATTTTTAATTAGCAGACGATGAAGTTCTTCGATTTTGCGAATCGATATTTTTTTAAATTCTTTTCGATTTTTTCGAATAAACTCTAGGCTTTCTTTGTGATTCAACAGCATGGTAGTATCTTCCGCCGTTTTTCCAGGGGCAGGAACACCCTCTTTTAATAGAGTTTCTGTTTCTAGTAGAGAATAGGTATTCCCCTCAATTGCAGAGGACTTCCAACTAAGCTCAATGGTAAGCCTTTCAAATTCGCGTTTCAGCAGAGTAGGACTCAGTTGCGATTTTTGCTTCTCATATTCGGCATTTAATTTCATTAACATGATTTCATCATTTTTAGAAAAAACAGAAACGTTTTCAATTCGTTCAAACAAATCAAATTGAAATCGATCAAAAGATGGCCTCTCGTCGATGTCCTGTTCAAAGTACTGATCAACATCTACAGAGCTCGTAATCAAATAATTTTTATTAAGTTCATACTGAGTCGCACGAGCCTTTCCTGTACGTATCACTGTACCTTCTGAGACCAAATGACTGAGATCCCGCTTAACTGTGACGGCTGAAACTCGTCTGAGTTTTGACAATGCCTTTACAATTTCATCTGTATGAACTGCTGATTTTTTTGTCTGTAAATATAAGATGATACGGTCTTGACGCTCAGTTGCTGCTTTCATTTTCTCTACTCCCAAACAAATCGTATCAAAAAACTTTTTAAATCACATCAAAATGATACGATTTATCCAGATAAATGATACGATTTTTTTGCTAATGTTTGGCAGAATCCGGCAACAAACGAAATTTTAGTACCACCATAACCAAACCCACAACCACCATCACACTGGCTAATAAAAATGGCGAAACACCGATGCCATAAAGAAATCCACCCAAAGCTGGGCCAATGATTCTACCCAAAGATGCCGTGCCCTGAGTCGCACCCAACACAGCGCCTTGTTCCTCACCTGATGATAACAAACTGATGCTGCCCAAGGTTGATGGATTGGAAAAACTGTTACCAAAAGCTACCAAGGTCATGGCCACGGCCAGTACCGCAATCGAATATGAAAAAGTAATCATACCGAATCCCAAAATCATCATCACCAATCCGGCTGCCAACATTTTTTTCTCACCAAGTTTTGGCAAAAGTTTTCTCACCAAAAATCCTTGGGACAAAACAATGATCAGGCCAATATAAGCAAAACCAAAACTGACCTCGCGCAAGCCCCATTGAAAACGATCACCGACAAACAATACAAGACTGGCTTCCATCGTCGACATTGACAGCGATCCAAGAAAAAATACCAAAATCAAAACGCCAAGCAATTCTTTTTTTAAATACTGAAATAAAACACCAAAGCGATTTTGTGCATGATGTGCAGCTGCCACGGCACCAAGTTTTGCTTTCTCGCGAACCGATGCTGGCAAAGATTCTTTTAAATATTTAAATGCAAAAATAAAATTGGCAAAACAGATTGCGGCCACACACATCGCGGTAAAACTGGTATCAAAATGTGGCTCGGGTGAAATATGACCACCCCAAGCTGCCAATCCCGCACCCAGCGCTGGGCCTAACAAAAATCCCAAACCAAATGCAGCACCGATTAAGGCC
>CAZMVK010000002.1:0-13432 GCA_964569545.1 uncultured Bdellovibrio sp. | reverse complement strand
GTGATATCTGAAATGTAAGCTGAAGCTGTTGAAATGCTGGCACCAAAAAATCCAGCAAACAAACGCGCCAAGACCAAAGTCTCATAACTGCGAGCCGCCGCCAATCCTAAATAAGAAAGCGTTTCACCAAACAAACAAAAAATTAAAATCGGACGGCGTCCCCAACGATCACTGAGTTTCCCCCAAAAAGGAGAAAACAAAAATTGCATCAACGAGTATGCAGACAACACCAAACCCACCTGAAAACTGGTGGCACCAAAATTACGACTGATGATCGGCATGATTGGAATCACCACGCCAAAACCGACAAGATAAATAAATACAGTAAAAAACAAAACTGTCATCTGACCTTTGGTCGCAGTCGGCTCCGATTGAACACCGCTATTTGTTTTATTTTCGTTATCAGATTGTCGAGTACTCATCTATCATCCCATCTCTGTGAGAGTTATTTAAACTCTTGAAAACCCAATTTACAAACCAGTAACTATCTAGCAGGACGGCCTGCCAATTGCCTATTCCTCGGATTGCTTGTTTACTCACACAAAGGCATAATCAATAACAATGAAAAAGTCAGTTTCTTTTACCCGCTTATTTTATAATCAGTTGCGCAATCGCCAATTTCGGCAGGGCAAATTTTCAACAAGTGAGCACATTATGATCCCATCGTCTTGGATTAGAGCGACTAATACTCTTGTTATTCTTAGTGGAATGTTTTTTATCCATCTAGCACACGCCAATCACCCTTTGCTTGATGAGAACTCACGAACTTATCAAGTGCATCATTGGCAAAATGAATTTCAGTTTAATTATTTTAAAACAACTGCCAATTATTCTTCCGAAGGCGGAGTTTACAGTGATCTTCCCTCTGGAGCTGAACAACAGCTGTCACAAATAAATTTCGGAACAAGATTTACTCACCCAAGTCTTTGGGCCTTTTATGCCCAATCACAATGGGCACAGGCCGAAAGCAAATACGCCAATAAATCCTATGAAAACAACAGCCTCACTTATTTTTTACTGGGGGCAGATAAAGCTCTCAGCGAATCCAAAGCCTTGACCGTCATCACCGATGGCTCATTGCTTTTCCCTTTGAAACGTTACGATCTCGACAACAGCCAAACATACAATCAAGAGGGCGCAGCCGAACTGACAGGGCGAATAATTTTACGCACGAAAATTGAGAGTCTTTATCCATTCGCATTTTTGGGACTGACCTATCGTGATGAAGGACGATCTAGCCTGATTCCTTGGGGCGTCGGCGGCGAACTGGCTCTTGGCAGCTTTAGATTCGGCGGTGAATTGCGCGGTTATCAAACAGCTCTTCGCGAAACACGCAGCAAAACCATCGAAAAATCAACCAAAGCTCTAGCTGCGAACGGACTGTCGTTACAATTCAACTCATCCAATCCGAATTTGCTCGAAAGTAATTTTTGGGCCCAGGAAAAACTATCTGCGCAGTGGGCCGTAAAAGCAGGCTTTCAATGGACAATGACTGGCACTAGCGTCGGCGCTGGTTGGGGAGCCTTTGCCCAATTGCAATTTGATTTTGACGAGAAAAAATTGCCGCGAAAAACAACACCTCAGATTGAAGAATCGCCATTTAAAGAAAATACCAACGATGGAGTCGATCAAAAACTCTTTAAGCCAGAAAAACCTATCAGTGATTCTGATGAAGAATTAGCCCCTTTTCCTAACTCGGAGTACCGCAAGAAAAAACAAAAGGCTCCAGCAAAAAATGACTACAAAATTCAGTTGAAAAAGAAACGCCGCTAGGTTGCCTGCCCGACCGATTTCGGCTAGTCTACTTGAGCTGACAAAACAGACCGTATGTATTTTTTTATTAGTCTGTTAACTTTTTAGCTGTCTCTTATTTTTGAGGTTTCTATGTCTGAAAATAATATTGATTCCAATGCAAAACCAACATCAGCACCAACTTCTGCGCTGTCTGATCGTTACAATCACAAAGACGTTGAAGAAAGAATTTACCAATGGTGGGAAAGCTCTGGTTTTTTTGCTGCTGAAGATAAATCTACCAAGCCTCCGTTCTGTGTTATTTTACCACCTCCGAATGTCACTGGTTTTTTACATTTAGGCCACGCTCTTAATCAATCCATCCAAGATACTTTGGCACGCTGGAAACGCATGAATGGCTTTAATGTTTTGTGGTTACCAGGAACGGATCACGCCGGCATTGCCACACAAGCTGTGGTTGAAAAAGAATTAAAAAAAGAAGGCCTCACTCGTCATCAATTAGGTCGAGAAAAATTTGTTGAAAGAGTTTGGGAATGGAAACATCAATACGGTGATCGTATCTATTCTCAAATGCGCAAGATTGGTGATTCTTGCGATTGGAATCGTTCAGTATTTACTTTGGATGAAGGCGTTTCAAAAGCTGTTCGCAAAGTTTTCGTCAATCTTTACAAAAAAGGTCAGATCTATAAAGGCACCAAACTGGTAAACTGGTCAGGCCCTTTGGAATCTGCGATTTCAGATCTCGAAGTTGAACACAAACAAATCAAAGGTTCGATTTGGCATATTCGCTATCCTCTGGAAAATAAACAAGGTCACTCAAAATCAGGTCATGAAACTGGCTATTTGATTGTCGCAACAACTCGCCCTGAAACATTATTGGGCGATACCGCTGTTTGTGTTCACCCAGAAGATGAAAGATACAAACAGTACATTGGACAAAACGTGGTGTTACCATTGTTAGGTCGAAAAATTCCGATCATTGCTGATACTTACGTGGATCGTGAATTTGGATCAGGAGTTGTCAAAATCACTCCGGCGCATGATTTTAATGATTATAAAATTGGTAAAACACACAACCTGCCGTTTATTAATATTTTAACAACCAAAGCTGAGCTCAATGAAAATGCTGGCCCATACAAAGGCCTCAAAGTTCAAGAAGCTCGTAAACGAATTTTAGAAGACTTGAAAAAACAAGATCTGATGGAAAAAGAAGAGCCACATACCTTGAATGTCGGCCACTGTTCACGCACAGGTGCCGTGGTTGAACCATATCTTTCTGAACAATGGTTTATGAAAATGGAGCAATTAGCAGTCCCTGCAAAACGCGTTGCTGAGAGCGGAACCATTCGTTTTGAACCTGAAAGCTGGACCAAAGTTTATTTGCATTGGATGAATATTATTGAAGACTGGTGCATCTCTCGCCAATTGTGGTGGGGTCACCAAATTCCTGCTTGGTATTGCCAAGACTGCAAACACATCACGGTCAGCGAACAAAATGCGAAAGAATGCGAATCTTGCCACAGTCAAAACATCACTCAAGACAATGATGTTTTGGATACTTGGTTTAGCTCTGCCTTGTGGCCATTTTCAACTTTGGGTTGGCCGCAAGAAACTGAATCTCTAAAAACATTTTATCCAACCAGCATCTTGGTAACTGGCCATGATATTTTATTTTTCTGGGTCGCACGCATGATCACGATGGGTCTGGAATTTATGCGAGATGTTCCATTTCGTCATGTTTATTTGCATGGATTGATTCGCGATTCTCAGGGGCGCAAGATGAGCAAATCACTGGGCAACTCTATCGACCCAGTAGAGATGATCGACAAACACGGTGCAGATGCCTTGCGTTTTACTTTTATGGCACATGTTTATTCTGGCAAAGATTTAAAATTCAGCGAACAACGACTTGAGGGCTACCGCAATTTCATGAATAAATTATGGAATGCGACTCGCTTTTCATTGGCAGCACTGACTGATTTTAAAACACCTGCAGCCGGCACCAAAGCCTTGCCGAAAAAATCTGATTTATCCGTTTTTGATCAATGGCTGATTTACAAATTAGCACAAACTGAAAAAACAGTTGAAGAGGCCATGGAGCAAGATCGATTTGCAGACGCGGCCAATGCTTTGTATAAATTTGTTTGGTATGAATTCTGCGATTGGTATATCGAATTTATCAAACCAGTTGTTCACACCAACAATCAAAACAACAATCAAAATACAGACGCACAAACTGCTGAAGATCAGGCCCACCGCCAAGCTACACAGTTGGTATTAGCTCAAGCCCTGAACAGAGTGATGCGTTTATTACATCCATTCATTCCATTTGTAACGGAAGAGCTTTACCAAAAACTGCCAATCAAAAATGCGGTATGCATGTTGGATCAATATCCGAACATACGCAATGACAAGGACTTTTTGCAACTGGGTTCTGAGACTGCAGCCTTAGAAGTCGACTTGGTTAAAGAAGTAATTTCAGAAATCCGCACCATTCGTGGTGAAAATCGCATGAGCCCAGCTGAAAAAATCAAAGTTCGTGTGGTTCCCGAAAATGCTCAGGCGAAGGCCTTGTTGACTCAAAATAAAGAGATCATGACAGCCATGGCTCGTCTTTCTGATTTGGAAATTACTGACAGCGAAGGCAACCTTGCAAAATGTGCAGTGGCAACAGCCATCGTGCAAAACTGGCAGGTCAAAGTGATCATTCCATTAGAGGGTCTGGTAGATATCGATGAAGAAATCAAACGTGTACAAAAAACCATCGAGAAACTGAGCAAAGACACGTCCTCTTTGAGTGGTCGATTGAACAATGAAAATTTTGTGAAAAACGCTGCTGAAGATGTTGTTGAAGCTGATCGACTGTTGCTAACACAATCACAGAAACAGTTAATAGATTTACAACAAGCCTTGGTTCGTCTGCAGTCATAGGGGCCTAGTAACAACCCGACACTGGGCTAAAATACAATGTTCTGTTTTTTAGGTACTTTATCTTTACAAAGTTACGTTTTTTAGGTACTTTGTATTAATGAATTATATCTACCGAGAAACACAGGGGAAAATTGTAAACTTTTTCTCTACAAATCAGCCAGAGCCCTTGGCAAAGGGTTTGATATTATCGGGGATTGTAGGTTGTGGCAAAACCACTGTGATTGAAAAAGCTCTGGACCAGCTTGCTCAACAATATGAAATATTCAAATTTTCTGGTGATGATTCTGTATTTCGACAGATGGTTAAAGAAAATTCAAATTATATTTTAGAGTACGTACAATCACGAACAACTGGGGCCGCACTTGTTTTTGTCGATGAAGTACAAAAATCAGAAAACATTTTTGATGCCTTAAAAATCGCTTTCGACAAAGCCAAAATCTCATTTATTGTTTCGGGCTCAAACCCTGCATATCTAAGCACCGTGGCTCGAAAAAGATTGCAACGTCGTGCGGAACAATTATTTATGCTACCATTAAGCCTATCAGAGCTGGGTATTGATAAAGGCTGGTTCTCAACTGAAGATAAAAATATTTTTGAAAAAATTATTTTCGAAACATCATCATTAGATGAAATTGTATTGCCTTCGATTAGCCTGCATCCATCTCTATCAGAATTGTTACGAACATTTTTTGTTTTTGGCGGCCTGCCGCTCACTTTTTATTACGAAAATCCTGAAGAAAAATTGCGCGAAATTAGATTGGTTATTGAGCGTGGTTTTGAATTAATGTCTGAAGGCAATGGTGATGTTGCAGATCAAGTACGAATCGAGCTTGCGCACCTACATTCTATTGAATTTACTTATAAAAATATTTTAGAAAAAACTCGTTTACGCAAACGCGACGTGATCAACCTCATTATTGATCAACTGATCAATAATGGTTATTTGGTTAAGAAAAAGCCTTCTCATCTAGAAGGCGGCAAAGCCTCTTACTTGAATGTATTTTCATATATAGACCCCGGCATTGTCAGTTATTTAACAAGCAGTCTTGCGCTTGGCTCCGACCTTGGCGTTCGCGTTGAAGGTTATGTTCACGCTCGCCTATCTGCATATATCTACAATACAGTTTTCAAAAGCGAACTCAGTTACTTTAAACCGCATGCCTTAGATTCTGCAGGACACGTTAGATATCTGCCAGGGGAAATAGATTTTATTCTTAAAAGTGGAAAAAAATTAATACCAATTGAGGTTAAATCGACTGTTCAACCAGAGATGGCAGACTTTTCTTTATTGATCGATTTTATTAAGACAAAAAAATGTCCTTTTGGGCTTGTGATCTATGGCGGCGTTCCAAAAAAAGATTTAAAAAATAAAATTCTATTTTGGCCCTATTGGCTGCTTTAATAGACTTTTTAATATTAAGTTTTTCGCAAACCCAGCCTAAGAGCCTGTTTGTACAATCACACATTTGATCAGAATACTTATCCAAAGTACACTGCGACATATGGCCAAAATTTTAGTTGTCGAAGATGAAAAAGATTTTCGTGATATTTTAAAAGAATTTTTTATCGACAACAAATATGAAGTTGTTGAAGCTGGAGACATTCCAAGCGCGATTGCAATTCTAGAAAAAGAAAAAATTGATTTAATTCTGAGCGATATCAGACTGCCAGGCAATGAAGAAACCGATGGTATAGAACTCTTAAAATGGGTGCGTAAGAATACGCAGAGTAAATTTATTTTAATGACAGGTTTTGCCGAGGCTTTTCGTACCAAACTGGCATTTGATGTTGGAGCGGATGATTTCTTGGCCAAGCCATTTAATTTGGAAGAGGCTTTAGAATCTATCCAATTGATCTTGGATCCAAACAATCAAAACCATCCTGATTATGTTGATGATAGTTTTAGCAAAGTTTCAATTCAGCAGTTTGTTTCTAAACCAAAACTAGAATTTGATATTTTTATCCGTCTTGCAAAAGATAAATACGTGCGGGTCGGTCGCTCGGGCTCATACATCCCTGTGGATCGTGTGCATTTTTATATTTCCAAAGGGATGACTCACCTTTATCTGAAAAAAACTGAATTTTCTAAAGCTATGGATTTCAACGTCCAACTGAGTAAAACAATTGCGCTCAATTCCAATGTCAGCCAAGAGAAAAAAATTAATTTTATGAAATACACCACCGAGGTGGTCTTAGAAAAAGCCTTCGACAGTAACAGCTTTGATGGACCAACATATTCGGCCGCAAAAAAAGTTTTAGTCAGCATGATCGACATAGTTACACGCAATACCGATCAGTTGAATTTATTAGACGCACTCAATTCCCATTCCGACTGGATTTATGCTCACAGCGTGGGAACCGCACTGTTTGCGATTATGATCACCAAAGAAATGAGCATGACCTCAACGCAATCATTTTACAACCTGGGCATGGCTGGCTTATTTCACGAAATCAGTTTTAAAGATTTACCAAAAAATATTACTGAAAAATCTCAATCACAATTAACTGCGGAAGAAAATGCGCTATTCGAAACTCATCCAACGATGTCTCGTGATATCTTAGCTTGTCTTGAAAGCTCAAATGGCGACATCTTGCAATTGGTTTACGAGCACCATGAGGATCAATCAGGGCAGGGATTTCCACGCCGACTTGGAAAAAACAAATTGCATCCATTATCAAAAATTTTTCTGACCGCTGATGCATTTTCTACTTTGGTGGTAAAAAATCCGATACACAAACTACAAAACGCTCAACAAGCTATTGAAACATTAAAAAATGTTTATAAAGATCGCCTGGACCCAGTTACTATCGCGGCGCTGGCTAACTTGGTTAAACATAATAAAATTGGCAATGCCCCACCGCCAACTGGTGAGAACGCATAAACAGCACAACCCCGTAGCTTACCAAGCGGTTAAGACTATTAACCGCTGATAAAAAAATTATTTTTTAGATTCTTCGAGAAATTTTTCGGCCATTGGGCTTAATTTAATACCAACCTCTGCCAACTGATCACGCGAGACATCACTTGGTGCATCGGCCATAATGTCTGTTGCTTTTGCTGTTTTCGGAAAAGCAATGACTTCACGAATGGCATCAGTTCCACACAATAACATCACCAAACGATCCATACCCCAAGCGATACCACCATGTGGAGGTGCGCCATATTTAAAGGCCTCTAAGAAAAATCCAAATTTGTGTTCAGCTTCTTGTGAACTCATACCCAATGTTTTAAACATCGCCGCTTGCAATTCATTGCGATAAATACGAATACTGCCGCCACCTATTTCATAACCGTTGCAAACAAGGTCATATGCTTTAGCCAACAACTGTCCGTATTTGCTTTCATCAGAATGAATCAACCAATCCATATGTTCATTTTTTGGAGACGTGAACGGATGGTGTCTTGCCACCCAACGTTTGTCGTCTGGAGAATACTCTAACAATGGAAAATCAACGACCCATAAAAAGCGATCCTTGGTTGTATCAATCAATCCAAGTTCTTTAGCCAAAGACAAACGCAACGAAGAAAGTGCTGAACATGCAATATCATAATCATCTGCAACAATCAGCGCGGCCTCGCCGTCTTTAGCACCAGTCGCTGCAAAAATTTCTTTTAGTTTTTCTGGAGTAAAAAATTTCGATACCACTGACGTCATTGTGCCGTTTTCTGATTTGATCCAAACCAAACCTTTGGCCCCTGCTTTTTTTACAATATCAGTCAGCTTGTCTAATTGACCACGAGAAAAACTGCCGCCCTTAGGCACTGCCAATCCACGAACAATTCCACCACGCGCTAAAACATCATCAAAAACTTTAAAGCCAGATCCAGTTAAGATATTTTTTAGATCTTGAATTTCCATTGCAAAACGCACATCTGGTTTATCGCAACCATAACGATCCATAGCTTCCTGATAAGTCATTCGCGGAATCGAACCGACATCCACGTTTTTAATTTCTTTCCAGATCATGCGTAGCATTTTTTCGTTCAACTCTAAAATGTCTTCCTCATCAATGAACGACATTTCAATATCTATTTGTGAAAATTCTGGCTGACGGTCCGCTCGCAAATCTTCGTCACGAAAACAACGTGCAATTTGGAAATAACGATCATAACCACCAATCATCAACAATTGTTTAAGCAACTGTGGAGATTGAGGTAGAGCATAAAAATTTCCAGGATTGACTCGCGATGGAACCAGATAATCTCGAGCACCTTCTGGTGTGGATTTAAAAAGAATTGGAGTCTCGACCTCTAGAAAATGATTGTCAGATAAAAACTTACGCACCAATTGTGCGACTCGGTGACGAATCATCAAATGATTTTGCAAACGCGGAGAACGCAAATCCAAATAACGATATTTCAAACGCAACATTTCGCCAACATTTTCATCGTCAATTTGAAATGGCGGAGTCGCTGCTTCATTTAAAATAGAACAATGAACAGCTTCGATTTCAATCTCACCTGTTTTAATTTTTCCATTTACCATTCCAGCCGGTCGGGCTTTGACAATACCTTTTAATGCGACAACATATTCGCTGCGAAAATCTTTTGCTGATTGGGTTTGTTCATTCTTTGGGTCTAAAACAACTTGTACAATTCCCTCTCGGTCGCGCAAATCGATAAAAATCAAACTGCCATGATCTCGACGGGTATTCACCCATCCCATCAATATAACTTCTTGTCCGACATTTTGTTTGCTCAATCCGCCACAATAATGAGTTCGTTTCCATTTACTAACATATGGTGATGAGCCGCCTGTTGCTGATGATTCTTTCATGACAGTAATCCTAACTTTGCATGTTTGCTGTTTATTCTAATCTACCCACTGGTCTTAAGACGGTCAAAAAACTTCTTTTTATGACCAACATAAAAGTCTAGTTATGCCTCAGAAAAAATAGAATCATTGATGACTTTGAACGTCACAAATTTTTCACTCATTTTAAAACGTGTTCTTTCAGACCTCGACCATCAGGTCAGTATCGTTTGCTGTAGCGTAAATTAGTATACAACTTCATCAATTCATAGCTTAAGCTAAGATTCATTGAACCTGTTGAAATCTGGCCTGTCTGAGACACAATGAATGGATGTCGACAAACTGTATCGACACTGTATCGTCACTGATTAGCCGTATTTTAATTTGGTTCATATTTTTGCAACTGAAATTGTTTAATTATTAAGGAGAAACTATGCCGAAAGTATCCATTGATCACGACACTCAACTGACGGCTGCTGATGCTTTCAACAAAATAAAAACTTTTTTTGAGAACGATCAAGATATTCGACGCTTTGATTCAAATTTAAAATGCGAATTCACAGATGCAAATATGACTGGCAAAGCGCATGGCGGCCAATTCAAGGCGGATATTTCTGTGACTGCCAAAGGCTCAGGCAGCAGTGTAAAGGTAGTCGTTGATTTGCCATTGCTTCTCGCCCCTTTTAAAGGCAAAGTTCAAGAAACTATTCAGAGAAAGCTTGGCAAATATCTAGCCTAATTAACGCTAACTAAAACGCTAACTATAAGGCTAAATAAACAGGCTTAAAAAACAAGCTCAATAGACAATGAGCCGGAGCTCATAAGTGAAAACCGAAAAGAAGAAAACACCAACACATAAAAAAAATTCTGTAAAAAAAGAATCAACTCCGAATACAGCTCATAAAAGCTTAAGTAATTCCAATGCAAAACATTCTGATACAAAAACAGTTAAAAATGTCACCGCAGAAATTGTCGATCAACACGATCTAACAAACCAAAATAGCGATGACAACGAAAGCCCAGGCATCCATTTAGATAACTTCCAGATAAATAAATTGGATGACACTGAAATTTTAGATGCTGATCTTGATAACCTTGAACATCTCAAGGAATTGCCGACTGAAAATCTTGTCGGCAAAAAAAAATCTGCAAAAAAATCAGTCAAGGGCAGCGAATCGCGTGGCCTGACCAGCAAAGATCCACTCTCATTGTATTTCGATGAGGTCCGCAAATACCCAATGCTTACACGCGAGCAAGAGCTTGAGCTGGCAAAAATATATTACGAAAACAAAGATCCCAAAATCGCGCAACAACTGGTGACATCCAATTTACGTTTTGTCGTCAAGATTGCTGCCGAGTACTCTCGTTTTGGCGCTCGCATGATTGATTTGATTCAAGAGGGCAACCTGGGATTGATGCATGCTGTGCGTGATTACAATCCGTATAAAGGGGTCAAGCTGATCACCTATGCCGTATGGTGGATTCGCGGTTACATCCAAGAATATTTGATGAAACAATTTTCATTGGTAAAAATCGGCACCACACAAAATCAAAAAAAATTATTTTACCAACTGCAAAGACAACGTGAAGAATTCGAAGTGCTTGGCAAAACTCCTGATATCAAATTGCTCAGCACAACTTTGGGCATTCCTGAAGACGAAGTTAAAATGATGACCGAACGCATGTCTGGTCGCGATGTCAGTCTTGATAAAACCCTGGACGATGATTCAACAACATCTCTGATGTCTTTACAAAAATCCTTAGTTACTGGTCCCGACGAAGAACTTTCTCAACGCGAAGAGATTTCGCAGCTGACTGCGGTGATTGAAAAACTGCGCCCATTATTATCAGAGCGTGAAAAAATTATTTTAGATGAACGCATTTTAAATGATGAGCCATTGACCCTGCAGGAAATCGGTGAAAAACACAAAATCACACGCGAAGCTGTCAGACAGATGGAAACGCGGGTCATGAAAAAAATTAAAGACGCATTCGCAGAAAACTCTGCCGGCAAGAAAAATTAATTCTAACAAATTTGAATTCGTCCTAATCTTTTTTTAATGGCCGATAAAATTTGGCCAATTAACTGATCGTCCACATCTTTGGCAAAAGAGGAAAGAAAACTTTCTAAATCTATACTTCTCGCGAAAAGATCGGTCATGATTTCATAAAAATCTTGCTTGGGAAAGCGTGCCAGATCACAACTTTCTTCAAAATGACGAAATGATAAATTGTTTATTTGATAATGCCTGTTCTTACCAAAACACATCGACATTTTATATTTATTCCAGCGAATCTGCCCCTTATGCAAAGCAGGCTCAGCAGACAACACATCGTAAATGGGCGTCATAGAAAAACCCGTGGGATTCAAAAATAAACTGAAATTCTTCGCATGACCGTCGGTCGCACCCAGCAAAAAAAATACTAATTGCGCTCTTAAAAATGAGGTTCGATCTTCACTTGATTGATCTGAACTTTGCAACAGCTTCATGCAAGACTCAAATCCTGGACCACCCCGATCTTCATATTTTTTGGTTCCACCAACACCAAGAGCCTGGCAGAAATCTTCCTGAGGTAAACGTAAAATTCTTTTTTTATCTTTCGTCCACATTCGATCAAATCTCTCAACAACAAGACAAGGGGTTTCTTCGAAAGAAATGATTTCTGCCTTTGCAGTTGTAAGACCAAAAAATTCACACAGTTTTAAACATAGAAATTCATTTTTCACACTGTTTGAAAGATCAATGCCATTGGGCAAAATGCCGATTGCTGGCTTTAAAATATGTGTTGTCGGGGTGCTACCACGCGGGCGCAACCATGACTTTCCTATTCTAAGCAATGCAGTTTTAGACTGAGCTCCTGCAATCGATATACGAAAGTCATCTTCTGGATCGTAACCTAGAGGTGTTATGTTTAGGTTCTCTAAGATTTGTGCTATTTGCTTTTGATTGAGAACATCACCTTCAATTTTTTGATGAGTTTCATAATCCACATCATCAGGTACTAACTGCAAAGCCCCTACACAGTCTCGCCCGATAGCTTGCAAAATATCGAAGGCCTCTTTACTATTGGCATTCGAAGACTCTGCCAAACGTTTTCTAACCGGCTCACTGTCTGGCAATAAATTATCAAAGTAATTGGAAACAACCTCGCCTTTATAGGGATCTTCTTGCAACGGAAGACTTAAAGACAAAGCGACAGGTTGAGAGCTGTCGATCCACGCGATTGAATATTTAAATTCCAAGCCACCATGGCTTAGTTTTTTAAGAACGCCGACATGTTTTGAATTCATGTAGACTGGCATTGGACTTGTGTCGACTCATTCAATCGAGTCCTCTGGCGTCCAAGTTGATTTCTTTTTTGCTACGAAAACGATCTCTAAATTCAAAGCAGCTAAAACTTTAAACAAAGTTCCAAGCCGAACACCTTCCGCACCTGATTCCATCACAGAAATTGCAGTTTGTTTGACGACAGCTTTTTCACCTAATTGCTTTTGAGTATAACCTTTGGCTTTACGAGCCTGGCTAATGACTTGACCTAATTCTTTTGTATTTCGAGCTTTCATATTTATCCTCTTAAAGGGATAAAATGAAATTATCCCTTTAAGAGGATAAAGTCAAATAATCCCGTTAAAGGGATAGAGTTTAGTCTAGGATTAATGGACAATGTTGCCGCTGGAATCAAATTTTTGCACGCGTGAATTGTAAATATCCGTTACGTATAAATTGCCCAGAGAATCTCGAGCGATCCCAAATGGAGAGTTAAATTCACCATTACCCGAGCCAAAAGGCATATAACTGGCAATGACAACCCCCGTATTAAATAAAGTCTTGTAACCTCCATTCGCAATACAAGGACTGTGACAATTTATTTCTCAGACGCAAAATTACTTTTCAGCCATTGCCTGATTCTCCGGATATTTTTCCAAAGAACTGCTTTTGGTACCGTATTTATTTTTAAAGATTTCATACATTCTTCAAGATAGTCTTTGTCTT
>CAZMVK010000001.1:0-62355 GCA_964569545.1 uncultured Bdellovibrio sp. | reverse complement strand
CGTATCGCAAAGGAAAGAGCGAACTTCGCGGAAAGCAAAAGGGCAGACAAAAAAAAAGCCCGGGACGGTCCCAGGCTTTTCTTCGCGATAATAAATTCGCAATTTGAGGATTAACGTTTTGAGTACTGACCTCTGCGACGTGCACCACGTAAACCGTATTTTTTTCTTTCGACCATACGAGGATCGCGAGTCAAGTAGCCAGCTTTTTTCAAAGCAGGTCTTAAATCAGGATCAAAAGCAGTCAAAGCACGAGCGATACCCAAACGGATAGCACCAGTTTGACCGTTTTCTCCGCCACCTGCTACAGTGACATTGACATCAAATTTTCCATTTTGTGCGATAACATCAAACGGTTGTTGGATAACCATTTTAGATTGCATACGTTTTAAATATTCGTCTGCTTTCATTCCGTTGATAGTTAGTTGACCATTTCCAGGCTTCAAGAACACTCGAGCCGCGCTGGTTTTTCTTCTTCCTGTTGCGTAGTAAACTTTTTCTGCAGCCATGATTATTTACCTTTTTTTGTGGTCAATTTATATGCTTCAGCTTTTTGCGTAGCATGTGGGTGAGTTGCGCCTGGGTATGCTTTTAATTTGTTAATTAAAGAATATGACAACTTATTTGTAGGCAACATACCACGAACAGCTTCATGAATAATAAACGCAGAATCTGTTTCTTTCATTTGTGCCGCAGTTTTTTCTTTCATTGAACCGAAAAAACGTGAGTGACGATAATATTTTTTAACGTCCCACTTTGTTCCAGTCATTTCGATTTTGTCCGTGTTGATCACGATAACAAAGTCGCCATTATCCATATGTGGAGTGAATGTTGGTTTGTGTTTTCCACGAAGCAAAGTAGCAATTTGAGTTGCCAAGCGTCCCAATCGTTGCCCTTGAGCATCGACGATCCACCAATTTCTGTCTGCTTCTTCTGACTTTGCCATCCAAGTCTGTGAATTGTGCATATAAACTCTCCGATTTGCTTAAATATAGTGCCTAATTATATTTAAAAATTTTGACCTATTTTTATGACTGATAACGGGAAAATCAAAAAAACAGGCTAACATATTGTTACTCATCGCTTAAACCAAGTCTCGGAAACAGTTGCATCAGTTTCCAATTCAACGGGTATAAGAGTCCGTCCAGTTCAAGAAATGAACAGCCTTTTTAGATTCGCCGGCACTTATTGTCAAGAGATTGTGGATAATAGACTTTAGAAAGAAAAAGCCCCTGAGCCGGCGCAGTCGGCCCGGCCTTCGTTCGATCTTTTAATGCCAGTATTTCAGACATTTTATCTATTGGCAGACCCTTCATACAAAGATCTAACTGAGTTCCAACTATATTTCGAACCATTTGTTTTAAAAAACCGCTTCCGGCAACTCGAAACTCTACCAAGTTGGGATTGCAACGATGCCACTGCGCCCTGTAAATTTCTCGCACTGTATGCGTCACCGGCGTACCCACCGATTGAAAGCTTTTAAAATCTTGTTCTTTTTGCAGCAACAAAGCCTGAGCATTGAGATAATCCAAATCCAAAGGCAAACGCACCCACGAGCTGTAGCGAGCCATTAAGGCCGAAGCACGGGGCGCATTCCAAACCCAATAACGATAGGTCTTATGAGTGGCTGACAACGTCGCATGGAACTCTGGCGGAGCAAACCACGCGTCTTTAATAGTGATGGAACTGGGCAACTGTGATTTCAACGCCCAACAGAGGTCTTTAGGTAAATCCGCACGAGTCGTTTCAAAATGTGCAACCTGACCCTGAGCATGCACCCCTGAATCCGTGCGACCCGAAGCAAACAAATGGATTGGCTCGTTCATTAATCTCGTTAAAGATTTCTCGATCGTTTCCTGCAAAGATGGCTTTGGTGAGGCATGCTTGTGTTCTTTTTGTTTCTGCCAACCACAGTAATCTGTTCCATCATAAGAAACCAGCAACCTGATCTTCTGACCATCTCGCTTTGTTTTATTAATATCATTATACTCATTTTTCGACATAGCAGAAGGCTTTATCAAAAATCGACGACCACGCCAACGTTTATAAAGTGATTTGTGAAATCTAGATCCTCGTAAACACCCTGCATAGCACGGCCCTCGATCACCAGCCACAAATCAGAGACTCCGTACTCTGAAGACATGGTGTATTTAGCTATCATGTCTAAGCGTGAAAGAGAAATCAATAGACCACCACCACCACCGAAAGCAGAGGACCCCGCGGATTTTGGCGCCTGACCGTCATCACGAGATTCAACCAAACCGTAATAAGTTCCACCACCATAAACAAAAGGAACAAACAATTGCCCCTTCCAATACTCAAATCGATAATTTAAAAACAATGAGGCGGGAATAATGTATAAGCTATAACTTTCTTCAGCTCGATTTACACCACTAGTTCTTTTTGATTTGAAATAACCTTTACCAGTAGCCGAGAAAAAACCCGTTTCCATGCTGAGCCCAATGGAACCGTATTGACGGAATGGCATCCACTGATAATCAATCAAACCGCCTACCAAATCACTTGAACTATACATAGAATCAAATGTTGCAGTTCCTGTTGAATTCTTCACTGTCGGCGTACTCATGTTTGCTACACGAACAGAGACAGCCTGAGTTTTCTCTTTTTCATCAGTCTTGTACTGATAAGAACCGTCTGGAGCGATCCTTAATAGCCCTTTTTCCGTATCTGGATGTTCTACTCGCAAAGTGCTGCCCTGCTCTGGAGCTGCAGGTTTTTGAAAACGAGGCTGAGGATGCGGATATCTATTTTGCGTTTGATCCGAGCTGATTTCTTCTTCGTCTTGTTTTTTAAGCTTGATGTAAGCTTCTTGTTGTTGAGTCTCTTCGTCCACCAAAGAGCGATTTTTCGATTGAGCGTCGGGCTTCATCTTTATATTGTCGTTTTTTTCCGTTGATGAATTTGAATTTTCAACCTGAGCTTCTTGTGCGCGCTCAGAGGGATATCGATTCAGATTTGGATCAGCACTGATTTCTTCTTCGTGAAGTTGTTTTAAACGTATGTACTCTTCTTGTTGGCGATTTTCTTCATCGACTAAAGAACCACCAGCGGCCCCACTCGATGAGTTTGCAGCTTGAACAGAAAAACTAACTGCCAGCATCCCCAACGTCAGCACCAGAAAAAACAAATGCGAACGACGCAACGACAGCAATTTAGTTTTTTTTAAAAACAACCCCAAAGACAAAAGCAACAGAGCAAAAAACAATCCGGCAAATACCTGTGGCCACTGAACAGCAACATCAGCCAACCAAATAGTTGGCCACAAAACCCCTCGGGTTATCATCCGCAAGGTTGGATGTTCCGAGATAAACTGAGCCATTGGCGGAGAAATTTGATAATATAATTTCACAAATTTTCTACCCAAGGTATGCGGTATCAAATATTGATTACGAAATTTTCTTAATAAATTCACTTGCGGCGCCATGTCCGAGCCATATGCTGCTGTTGCGACAAAACAATGTTTATCATCCAACAAACCAATGACTTCACCGGGCATTGCAACGTGATCATCCACAGCTGCGAATAAATCTCCTGTATCCATCAATCCAGTCACTACGGTTGCCTCATCAACAGCTGCCACCGTAAACATATACAGTTTATCATTGGTCAAATCAGAGACCTTGTTCGGTTCTAATTTTGTTTCAATATTGCTTTTATCCGTAACACTGAGATCTTTATAATTTGAACCCAAACTGATATTACAAAAATCTGAGCTGGCAGTTGGCTTGGTCGAGATCTCTTTGTAAAACACACGCATCGCATCCCATTTTATACCAGAACTGCCAGACGGTCCCGATGATCCGCGCGACACATCTTTTACAAAAACCTTGGCATCACCAGGAACTACTTTGAATACGCAAAATGCCTGATCAGAGCCGCAAGAGGTTGTCATAGTCGACGAAGCGTCTGATTTAATAACATGGAAACGAACAGTCACACTCTGCATGCTGCCACTGATGAAACTGTTATTGCTGTCTACCAACCCAACATACATGGTATCTGTAAAAGATGCAGCAGGAGTTCCCGCTGACAAAGTACTCAAATCACAGTCTGTTGCGCTGAGACCTGCTCGCTCGCAAATTTGACCCCATTTAACTTCCACAGGAATTGAAACATTAGCTGTTGCTGATGGCGAATTGTTTAACGTCACATCAGTTCCTGACGAGCTATTATTCCAACGTGCTTTGACAGTTGCACCAGCTGGAATCTGGTCCACAACAAAACTCATTTTCAGTATCAAAGCCGGATTCACGCTTCGAGTAGCGCAAGAATAATATGTGCCACAAGAATTTGTCAGAACCGAACAGGAATTACAAACAGAAGTAGAGCTGGGCGAAGAACATCCCCCGACATCACCTGCATATCCACCAAAAACAGTGTAGGTATTTGTTGTTGTGGTTGTCGAACCATCCGTTGATGTACTAGAAGTCGCATCAACACGAGATGCGGTTGATGAATCGACAGTAAAACTTTTCATTCCAGCCATTGCAAAACTCGCAACACAAGAAAGCACCAACATCACAAACAAAGAACGTACACGTAAAAACATCTTACCCATTTTTCTCAATGAAAAAAAACTGTCACAATGATGAATAAATAATTGAAATATTATGTTCCTTAACATGGCTGCCATTCCAGCACGGCTTTGATTGTCATTCAAGTTCTATTACAGCTTGCGAGTCCCACCTTTTTTCAGTAGCGTCAAACATATGAAAAACTCTTTCACTCTATCTAATTTTTCTCGCATCTTTACTCAAGCTTTTGTTGCCACACTGCTTCTCTGGGGGGCGCTTTCAGAAACTGCTTTTGCTTACCCAGAATTCATTGGTTACGGCTATGGCACCTGCATCACTTGCCATTACAACGGGCACGGCAGCGGCCCATTGAATGATTATGGTCGCGCCTTGTGGTCTGCAGAAATTGCCTCACGCAAATTTTATTCCGCTAAAAAATCAGATGAAGATATCGCCACCTCTTCAGGTTTTTTTGGTTCTAAAGAACTACCCTACTGGATTCGCCCACACCTCAAATACCGCAGCATCAATGTCCGCTCAAATCCAGGCAGCAAATCTTTAGACGCCTCAAAATTTTATCAAATGCAAGCAGATATGGGCGCCACCATCCAGGCAGACCCTGACGGAAAATATTTAGCGGTCATCACTTATGGCAATAGTCCACGCAATGAAGATTACGGCGCGGCAAAAGTTGGTCTGCCACGAGTGCTGGCAAAAGAATATTATTTCAGAGCCGAGATCGCCGAAACGCTTTGGCTTTACGGCGGGGTTCTTGAAAAAGTTTATGGTCTTCGCAACATCGATCACACTTCTTATCAAAGAACTTTTCAAGGCTTCAACCAGCGCAACAACAGCACCGACGGCAATAGCGAATCTCAAGGTGTTGTTTTACATAAAATTACAGACAAATGGGAAATTGCCGGCAATTATTTTTTCGGCAATCCGTATGACGATGTTGATTATAAACAAAAAGGTTATTCAGCCATGGGCGAGTACGAAGTTGGCGAGAAAAAACGCCTGGGCGCTTCTGTTTTTTCTGCAAAAAATGAATCTTTAAAAAAAGATTTAGTCGCCATTCATTACCGACAAGGTTTATCCAAAGGCTCAGCCATTATGTTTGAATACGGTCTGATCGCTGATCAACCCACAACCGTTGGCACCAGCAAAAGTGTGGGCAGTTACAATCTGATTCAATCATTGATTTCATTATCTCGTGGTTACAATTTAAAAACGACAATTGAACGCTATAATCACGAATTCAACGCCTCTTCTCCTGACATTTGGAAATGGTCTACTGGCCTTCTTTTCTTTCCAGCACCACGATTAGAATTCCGCGCCGAAGTCGTCAATGGTCGTTCCTTTTCAAATCAACAAGTTCCAGATGACACCTGGGCACTGCAAGGACAAATACATGTTTCGCTTTAATACACACAAAAAAAATTCAGGCACAGCCAAACTCGTGATGACGAATACTCTTATGCAAGTTGGTTTCATTTTATTTTTACTGATTTCAGTTTTGATCAAACCAATAATTACTTTTGCAGAAGAGCCCGCTGCCGCGACCTCAATTGTGAAAATGAAAGCCGATCGCTCTTTTGGCGTAAGTTATCTCAGTTGGACAGAAAATGTTCAACTCGACAACGGCAACAACACCGACCAAGCTTTTGCTAATTTTTATGGGAACTCGCTCTTTTATGAAAAACAATTTCCAACCTCCAACGAGAATGGCTACTCGGTAGAGCTGGGAATGCTCGCTGGCAGCGCCAACGCAGGTGGAACACAAACATCGCTGACCTACCAAAAATCATACATCAAATGGTGGGGAGCGGAATCCACCGTACGCGCCTCACACCAGCTAAGCTCTCACATCGTACTTTCAGCTGGAGCTATGGCAATGTACAGAGCACTGACCTGGCCAGATCAAATCAACGGCCTGAAAGTTAACTCTGGCGCTGATTTTAATCTGGCTGCTTTGCTGGATTTAAAAATGCTTCTTGGTTCAAATTTATATTTAAAAAACACCCTGGGAACAATGGCCTTTAAAGCCACCACTTACTGGGCCTTAGCTGTTGGTTACAATTTCTAGATTATTTTTTCTTTGCAGGAGCTGTTACTGGCTTCGCAGGCGGTGTTGTCGGCTTTGCTTCTGCTGCCACAGGCTTTGCCATCTCAGCGGCTTTAACTGGAACTTTTACTGTTAGCTGAACAGTGTCGTCAACACCCACTCCCATGTATTTAATCCCTGTGATTTTAAAATCAGATAGTTTCAATGGAAAATGGGCAATCAAAAAATTACCTTCTGTTTCAAAGGTACCTGATATTTTTTGTTCGATATCGCGAATTTTAACAACGCCCTCGCCTTTGCCACCCTTGCCATTTGCTTTTAACAAGATAGCTTGTGGGTACTTTTCAACTTCAAGATGTTTTTTGGTATGTTTATCTCTGAGTTCAATGCCAGTTTGCAAATTTCCAAGTTCGACAATAACGTTTTCGGCCTGATAGGTATCACCATTTTTAACTGCTGCACCCTTAACTTCAGTCGTTTTAGCTTTGAAATTTCCTGCGGGCTTTAACGCCACAGCGACCTCTGCCTCTTGAGCAAAAACGTTGATCACGAACCCTAAGCAAATAACAAAAGCTGAAAGGGTTTTAAGTTGTTTTAACATTTGCATAATTTCCCCCGATGAAAATCAATTTGCGATTATGGATACCCAATTTTTTGAAAATGTCTCGACATCATTCTCACGCGATTTTGCTAGCTTGCAAATAAAAAAAAGGAATACTGGCTATTCTGTTTTCACAAATTGAATTCAGGTTATGACGACACTTAATCAACAGCAAATGCCAGACTAAGGACTAGGAGCAAATGAGCAAATGAGCAAATGAGCAAATGAGCAAATGAGCAAATGAGCAAATGAAAATATACTATTCTCCAGAAAACTAATTCTTTTTTAATTAACATGTTTTTGAAAAACTTTTTTGATTTCGCTACAAAGGAATTTTTTGGCAGAGGCGCGAAGATGAGAAACGATGGTCAACCAAGAATAGCCCCTACAAAACAGCCAGAAGAGTTTTTCAACAGCCCTTTGAATCTTCAAAAATAGTCCTGATTAGAATACAGCAACAGTTCACTTAAGAATACAGTGCTATAGATGTTATTTTTGAAGAAACCCTTTACCACAATGAAAAAAGGCAACTCTACAGCTGCCTTTTCACAAACGATTTAATATTTTAAAACCCGATAAATATACGGAGAACTTCCTCATTTGAACGAACTTGCGAGAAACTGAGAGCACATCCTATACAAATCAGTTTAAGCACGTTCTAGAATTAGTTCTTTAACAATCCAATCTCACGCAATCTCTGCATCAAGAATTCATGAGAAGAAATGTCAGCGTATTTCGCCCCAGCACCACGACAAGAAGGAATACATGAAAGCAAAGCCTCAGGATGAGGGTGCATAAAAAATGGCATTGAATAACGATGAGCAGATCCCGCCCCTGGAGAATTGATCACTTGATGTGTTGTCGACGGAATCACATCATTGCAAATACGTGCAAGCATATCACCAGCATCCACGATCAACTCACCCGGCTTACCATCAACATCCAACCATGTTCCGTCACGATCTTTTAACTGCAAGCCCGTCGCCGTCGCCGCCGGCAAAATAGTAATCAAATTGATGTCTTCATGAGGAGCTGCTCGTAAACAACGTGGGTCAACGCCCTCGGCAATCGGCGGATAATGCAGTAAACGCAAAATCGAATTGCCATCTTCAACCATGTAATCAAAATAATGCGAAGGCACATCCAAAGGAAAGGTTAACGCTTGCAATAGAACTCTACCGGCCTGATTCAAAGAAGCGTAAAGCTCTGAAAAAGTCTCTTGGAAATCTGGAATTTCAGAAGGCCAAACATTTTTTGGATAATACGAAGCAAACGGATGACCCTCAGCAACCTCTCGTCCCACATGCCAAAACTCTTTTAAATCCATAACAGGAGAATCTTTTGCATGCTCTTTTCCAAACGGGGTATATCCACGTTGTCCACCATGCACACCTGCATATTTTAACTTGGTCGCATCTGGAAGAGCATAAAACTGCTCCAGCATCTGATATCCCTTATTGAGGAGATCTTGAGACACATCATGGTCTTTCAGAATGATAAATCCATAATCTTTCAAACCAATATAAAGTTGTTGAATAAATCGAGATTGCTGTTCGACAGTCCCTTCGGTGTAACTTTTTAAACTCAAAGTCGGAACTTGGCGAACTGTTGCTAAAGAACTTTGCTAAATAGAAATATCCATAAAAACCCTCCGTTAAAAATTCAATTTCAAACTGAAAAATAACAATCCAAATTACCAAGGAGTCCTATCAATATTAGCGGAATCACAATGACTGATTTGACCTGTTGTTGCCTGAACTTAACTGTTACCTAACTAACTCTACACTAAACCAGCATTTCTTATTTTTTCAAAAAAATCATCAGCTCCATCAGATCGTGATTTTTCAACAATGTGTTTGAGGCTGTTTGCTAAATTACTCAACAAAAAACTATTTTCTGAATTGTAATTTTATATTGCTCTGTAAATTCGAAATGAATATCCCCATCAAACAACCGAAAAGCATGAACCTTTTGTTGTTGCTCGCGATAAATTAAAGGCCGTGGGTCCAATTTGAGAGTTTGATCGATAATCTGCTTCAATGCTGGCTGGCGAATGCGCTCTCCCCAATTTTGAATCTGCTCCAGTAATGAATCGGACCAAATCACATCGATCTCGATGGTTTGAATTTGAGATGGCCAACCCGAAATCGCGTTTGACAGAGCTTCGACCTCTGGCAGATAAGGCTTAATATCTAAAACCGGAGTGCCATCGACCACATCCACTCCCGAAATATAGATTTTGCCATCTATCACTTGCTCGATCTTAACCAAAGATAAACCAATCGGATTGGGGCGATGAGGGCTACGAGTAGCAAAAACACCAATACTTTCACCACCCAGACGCGGCGGATGAACCTTGGCGTGATAGCGCAAGTTGGCGTTTTGATGAAAAACAAAGACAAGCCAGCAATGCGAGAATTTTTCCAAACCCTCAACTGCAAAATGAGGCTGCCATTTTGCCTCTATTTCGATCACCGCCGTAGCCTGCGGAACCAATCCAGGCTGCCTTGGAACTGCAAATTTACTTGGATAACAAGAATGAACAACGCCTATCGGCTGAATAACAGACGGAATCACAGAAACTGAGACTTCGGAATTGGGTTCGGAGGCATTATTGTGGCCCGAGGTTGATTTGCTCATGCCCCCTCTTCTCACACTTCTTTGTTTGACTCAACCCCTGTCGCAAATTAGATTCGCCTGGTTTGTCACAAGTCTAACCCAGGGGCCTAAATATGCGCGCGACTTTACCGATTCCTAAAAATAACTTGATTGAAATTTGGCTGATTGTTTTGCTAGCTCTGCTTTTCAGCCCTAGCGTTTTCGCTTTCAAAGTTGGCCTTGTGCTCGACAAGGGCGGAAAAGACGATCGTTCATTCAACTCGGCAGCTTTCGAGGGTGCCACCAAAGCAAAAAAAGATTTGGGTATTGAACTTAAATACGTTGAAGCCACCGACCAAAATGCATTTGAAAATCTTCACCGCTCATTCGCAGCAAAAGGTTATGATTTGATTATCGGTGTAGGTTTTGCTCAAACTGATGCTATCAAAAAAATTTCCAGTCAATTTCCTGATAAAAAATTTGCAATTGTCGATGGCGAAATCAATCAACCCAACGTACGCAGTTTATTATTTCAAGAACACGAAGGCTCTTATCTAGTCGGCGCAATCGCAGCATTAAAAAGCACCACTCACAAAGTTGGCTTTATTGGTGGCATGGATATCCCATTGATTCGTCGATTTGAGTTGGGATACAAAACTGGCGCTGAAAAAACAGTTCCACAAACCAAAGTTGTTTCACATTTTATTGGCGTCACTGGAGATGCATGGAACAATCCTGCCAAGGCTAAAGAATTGGCATTGTCACAATACAACTCGGGCGTGGATATTATTTTTGTTGCCGCTGGTGCATCTGGTGCCGGTGTGTTTGATGCCGCTGAAGAAAAAAAGAAATTAGCTATCGGAGTGGACTCAAATCAAAACTGGCTGAAACCTGGATTTATTTTAACCAGCATGATGAAACGCGTGGATTTAGCCGTCTATGACACCATCAAACTGACGCAAAACAACCAATTCAAAGGCGAGGTCGCTCGATTTGGTTTGAAAGATGCGGGTGTTGATTTTGCTGTCGATGAGCACAATAAAAATGTTCTACCAGCAGATATCATCAGCAAAACACAAAAAATAAAAGCCGACATCATCTCAGGCAAAATTGTAGTGCCTGATTACTATCAAAAGAAACACTAGCCTGATGAACAACACTCCGGCCTTGCTAGAATTTAAAAATATCTGCAAGTACTTTGGCTCTGGCCCAATGATGGTCAAAGCTAATGACGGAGTTTCATTCGCAATTCGCAAGGGAAATATTCACGCCCTGATCGGCGAAAATGGCGCTGGCAAATCAACCATCATGAACATCTTGTTTGGTTTGTATCAAGCCACCAGCGGTGAAATATTTAAGAATGGAAGATTATTAAAAACGCGAAGTCCATTTGATGCCAAAAAAGAAGGTATCGGAATGGTTCACCAGCATTTTATTTTAGCTGGCCCTTTGCTTGCCATCGATCATATTTTGCTCGACGAAGACAATCATTTTTCGCTGAAAAAAAGTTTAATGCCAATTCATCGAAAAAATAAAATTGCCGAGCTTGAAGCCTTAAGCAAAAGCTACAACATGCCAGTTCCATGGCAAAAAAAGATTGAAGAACTCAGCGTTGGCATTCAGCAACGAATTGAAATTTTAAAACTGCTGCATGGCAAAGCTGAAATTTTAATTTTAGACGAACCTACGGCCGTGCTCACGCCACAAGAAATTGAAAGTCTATTTGAGCAACTGCTCGTACTGAAATCTCAAGGCAAAACGATTATTATTATCACCCACAAACTTAAAGAAGTTTTACATCTTTCTGATGAGGTCACAGTTTTTCGTAAAGGCCAAGTCGTCGGTCATGTGCAAACTGCACAAGCTAGCGAAGAGCTCTTATCTGAAATGATGATTGGACAAAAGCTTGAGCGCGCCAGCAGCTCCGGTGAAATTGCCAAAAAAGATTATTCAGTTCAAATTGAAAATCTCAGTTTAAAATTTAACAATGAAAACAAACCTCGTTTACAAAATGTAAACATACAAATTAATTCTGGCGAAATTGTTGGTCTTGCTGGGGTCGAGGGCAATGGTCAAAGTCAATTGATTCAAGCCTTGCTGAACCCACTGCAATTCGAACACGCCACAATCTCCGCAGAACTTAACGGAAAAATTTCTCTTAACGGAGAAAATATATTAAGATTCTCGAATGAAAAAATCCGCAATAAGGGTTTAGCTTATCTGCCAGAAGACCGACTGGCCCATGGAGCATTACCAGAATTTAACTTAAGTGAAAATTTCTTGCTGGGACATCAACACGATCAACGTTTTAATCATTCTGGTATTTTACAATTTAAAGAGCTCGGCAAAATCACTGATGTATTAATTGAAAAATATGATGTTCGCCCCAGACTGAAAAGTTTATTATTCAAAAATTTATCTGGCGGCAACCAGCAAAAACTGGTGGTGGCTCGTGAGCTTTGGCAGCAGCCAAAATTTTTATTGGCAGCTCACCCTACTCGCGGTGTTGATTTGGGCGCCAGCCAAACCATTCATCAGGAAATTTTCAATTGCAGATCCGCAGGCAGCGCCGTGCTTTTAATCTCATCTGACTTGGATGAGTTGATGCGTTTATCTGATCGAATTGTTGTAATCTATGACGGAAAAATTCAAGGGCAAATCAGCAAACAAGAGTTTTCACAAAACCATATCGAATCCAAAATTGGTTTGATGATGACAGGAGGCTCTGTATGAAGGCCGTTTTAGGTTTTATTCTGGGCCTGACTGTTGCTTTATCATTGACTGCTTTTGCTGGCGAAAATCCTCTGCATATTTTATTTATTTTTATCAGAAGCACCTTTGGTTCTCCTTATGATCTCGGTTTGACATTGTTTTATACCACCACACTGATACTGACCGGCCTTGCCGTTGCAGTTCCATTTCAAGCCGGTCTGTTTAACATCGGAGCCGAAGGTCAAATGACAGTGGCAACACTGGCCTGCGCGTGGTTTGCAATCAGTCAGCCCAATGTTCCTGTCTATTTAGCTCCGCTGCTGGCGACGGCTGTGGCCTTGTTTGCTGGCGCCATGTGGGCATTTATTCCGGGATGGTTGAAAGCCAAACGAGGCAGTCATGAAGTCATTGTTACCATGATGATGAATTTTGTTGCCGCTGCTTTCGCAAGTTATGTCACTTTGATTTTAATTAAAAATCCAGATTCACAAAATCCTGAAACGGCCATGGTCCCAGCACAATATATGTTTAAAAATTTTGATTTTGTGCAAAATTTATTTCGCGACTCGCCCGCCAACATCACACTGCTTGTTGCTATTGCTCTGGCTTTTGCTTTGCATTTTTTCTTTTACAGAACGGTTTGGGGTTTTGAACTCAGAGCCAGCGGACAAAACGAAGTTTCTTCTGAGTTGCATGGCATTGAATCGAAAAAATATAAAATTCTAGCGATGCTCATGGGTGGTGCCTGTGCTGGCTTGGTGGCTCTGAATGAAGTTCTTGGTTCATCTGGAAAGTTTCAAATGGGATTTTCGCCCGGATATGGATTCATCGGAATTGCCGTGGCGTTGTTAGCACAAAATCGACCGATTGCAATTTTAGCATCAGCATTTTTATTTGGAGTACTGCAAAAAGGGGCTGCTGATCTTGATCTTGAAACTGAAACCATCACCAGAGATTTTGCCAAAATCATTCAAGCAATATTGATTTTCTCTGTTGCCATCTCGGCAACCTGGGGACATCCAAAATGGTCCAAGTTTTTATCATTTTTTAAAACGACAAAAAAAAATGTGAATAAAACAGGAGAAATGCAAAATGACTGATTCAAGTTTTTTTGGTTTTCTTTTATCTTCAGCTTTTTTCATTGGCGTATTACAAAGTGCGACACCATTGATCTTTGCAGCTCTTGCCGGACTTATCAGTGAACGATCCGGCACTGTTCAAATTGCTTTGGAAGGCCTGATGCTTGTTGGGGCTCTTAGCGGATCCATATTCGCTTTGCATTTTTCATCGGCGTGGATTGGTTTTATATTTGCGGGAATGGCGGGAATGCTTGCCAGTCTTTTGTTTGCTTGGTTAACCGTAGGACTTGAAATCGATCAAATCATTGCAGGAACAGGCTTGAATCTTTTGGCCGCAGGCATTGCTCCATTTATTACGAAGATCATGTACAACTCAAGCGGCTCTACACCTAATTTGGATTTAGCTTATCGTTTTTCAATTGAGCCAATGCTGGTGATGTTTGTTGTCGTAGCCATTGTTACCTATGTTTTCCATTGGACTCGAATGGGTTTACTGCTGAATTTTGCTGGCGAAGAACCAAAAGCTATTCAAGCCGCTGGTTATTCTGTTAAAAAAATTCGCTGGTTGTTTTTGCTTGCAACTGGTTTATTAGCAGGTCTTGGCGGAGCCACATTATCATTGGCACTTGCTTCTTCTTATTCTCCTAATATGACTGCAGGGCGAGGCTTCATTGCTTTAGCTGCCTTGATCTTTGGACGCTGGAAACCATTCCCAACAATGCTTGCTTGTTTATTTTTTGCTTCTGTCGATGCCATACAAGGACAGTTGCAAGGAAACAATTCTGGCATTCCACTGCAAGCCATTCAGGCTTTGCCTTACATTATTACCATCATTGCACTGGCTGGATTCTTTGGACAAAGCAAAGCACCAAAAGCTCTGGGACAAAAAACAAATTAGAGGTTTAAAATGAAAAATAAATTTTTCTCTGCTCTGACTATTTTAATATGTTCAATGATTTCTCAACAGGCTATCAGTTGGGGCGGACGAGGACATCATACCATCTGCGAAGCAGCAGCTTATTTGACTAAAGAAAAAGCCTTGCACGAAATGTTGATTCACAAAACTGCGATGATGGGTCACCTTTGTAACATTCCTGATATTTATTGGAAAAGTTTAGGCAGCGACGCCAACAAGCTGGGCAATCCTACTCACTTTATTGATGTTGAAATTTTAAATATCAAAGTAACAGAAATTCCTTTGGATTATCAGCAGATCGTAGATAAATACAGCAACACTCCAAACCATTTTCAAGAAGGTACTATTTTTTCTATACCTACAGAATTTGGTTCCAACTGGTGGCGAGCTGATCAGTTTTTTAGACGTGCCGTTGAAAATGCCTCTGCTGCCGCCAGCTCTGTTTCACCAAAAAATTCTCAAGAAGAACAAAACGACGAGCTCCCTTACAATAAAAATATTTTTTCATTTATTAACAACTTGGGCTTAATGGGCCACTTTGTTGGTGATAATGGTCAACCATTTCACACCACCGCAGATTATGATGGTTACAAAACTGGTCATGGCGGTATTCATTCCTATTTTGAAGAAGCAATTGTTGCCGAATTACCACCAAATCTAGTTGCTCTTGTTGTAGATCAGGCTAAAAAATTACAACAAAAAGCATTGTCGAAATCTTTAAAAGATAAAAACGAAGTAGCCTATTTAAATGAAAAAACTGTCTTAGAAAAAATGCGATCACTGGGTGGTATCGCAAACCAAGAAAGACAATTGATTCTAAAAATGGATACAGTCAGCAAACCTTCGAGTGAAAAAAATGAACATGGAATGTCTTTACGTAAACCTGCAGAAAGACAACCGGCAGAAAAAGTAGCTAGCAAATTTAAATCACTGATTGTGAACGACATGGCTCGATCCGCAGCCCTGCTTGCTCAGCTTTGGGATTTAGCCTATGTCCAAGCAGGAAAACCGGATTTAAAAAAATATCGCAGCTACAAATATGCTTTCACACCAGATTTTGTAGCTCCTGATTATTTACCGAAAGAGAAAATAAAAACAGAGAAATAAAATTCTCTCACCATTATAAAAGAATTATTCATAGGTTATTTTATTCGCCTAACAGGCTCTTGAAAAATTCTTCGGCTGTTCTGCTCGGTCTATTTTTGACTGCTCTTCGTTCTTTAGATTCAATTTAGACCCTGCCAAATCTCATCTTCGGGCCTCGATCAGTCAAAAAATCCCTTCGCAACCAAACCAATATAGTTTTTCAACAGCATTCTAGTTATTGATACAAAAACTTGATTGTATATCTAGAAAACAATAGCTGCCGCTCATGCCCTCTGGCCCTTTTGCTCCTACATTACCCGTCTTCCCATAATATGTAATATTGTCCCTGATGACCATTTGGCCGGGGCCGCCAGGCCCACCCTCGCCACCCAGGCCGGGCTCTATTGTATGAGTGAATTTCAGCTGATGTGTTTGTGTTATTTCAATCAAAACAGAACCGGCATTTCCACCGGGAAAACCCTGCCCACCAGATCGACCAGGTAATGCGACGGGATAGTTTTCTGGTTTTTGTGGGTTGGGCACGAGAGCTACTGGATCACAGGCTTGCCCACCAATAATTGGTGAACAAGAAATAATGACATCTGGCGGAACCTCTGCCCCAGTTGCACCTCGCCCACCGTTTTGTCCTCGCATTTGAATATGGATCGAGCCAACTCCAGTTCGTAACTTTAAATCAATGAGACCACCATTTTGTCCAGACAAGCCCTCTCTTGAAGCATCATCGCTATTAAAAGATATAATATTCAAATTTGGCGCCACCAATTGATCCGCTTTTATTTTTAATAAGAAATTTTTCGTATTAATAATTACATCTTTAGCAATAAAAATTCTCCGATAACCATCAACTACTTTATCCTCATTTAACGTAAAGCTATCTATAATTTCCAAATCTACTGGCACAGAAATTTCTAATTTTTTATCGACCACTGGATTATTATCAATAAAATGACCGATCTCATAAACGACCTGCCGACCTAACAAAGGTTCAGAATCCACAAAATAGTCTTCAACGATTTTCATCGGCAAAATCTGTTTAGTATTCACCTCATCGTCTTTTTCATAACGTTGAACAAACTCTGTATTAGTATTTAGCTTTAAGTTGATTTGGTATTGATTAGCAATGGGCCCTTCGACAATTTTCCATTGCTCGCCACTGGGAGAAATTGGATCCTCATTAATTGTAGATACATGAGCGGGATAAGAATTTCCTTCGGCATCTTTGTCTTGAACTTTTACACAAGCTGTAAAAGAAAATAAAAAAGTTAGAGCGCTTATAAAACATAAAAACAATTGAAACATTTAATTCTCCTTTTAACGCGAAATCACGGCACCGACGAACAACGCTGAAATCGACTTACACTGATTCTCACAGAAATTGCGATAAAATGAATACAGGCCTAGATACTTATACAATAATTTGTTTCTGGGTCTTTAATGCAGAAACTGCCACCTTGGCCATTTGATCCTCGCAAGCCATCACTTCCAAAACCACCTATCAAGCGACCATTATCTCTTGCAACTATTTGCCCTGGGCCACCATCACCACCCTCTCCACCGAGACCCGCTTCGAGCAAGTGATTGATTTTTAATTTATGTTCTTCAACTATTATCACATTTGCCGAACCTGAATTTCCACCAGGGAAACCTTGTCCACCGCTGTGACCTTCTTTTGGCTGAGGGAATTTTGGACGATCATGTATATTCGGCTCATAATTTGGCGGCTGACAATCGTCTTTGATGATCACGGTTCCACAGGCAAGCGAAACATCTGATGGGACTTGCGGACCGACAAGTCCTTTGGCTCCATTCTGGCCTCGCATTTCAATATTTAAAATTCCAATTCCAGAGCGAAGCTGAATTTGAACTTGGCCGCCATTTTTTCCAGACAGAGCGTAATTAGCAATGTCGTTCTTTACAAACGACTGAATTGTGAGTTGCGGGGCCAACAATTGATCAGCAGATATTTTAAATAAAAATCCATTGGTCTGTATCACAACCCCTGTATCAACAAAAATTCGTCGATAGTCATGAATATCCATATCCGAGGTTAGATTTAAATTTTCTTTAATAACAAAATCGATTGGTACGTTTACAGTAAAGCTATTATCGATCACAGGCCTTGTGTTTTCAAAATGACCCAGTTCGTATACGAACTGGTGGCCCGGCTGCGCACTATTATCAATTAAAAACTGTTGATTGAACGGCTTCTGCAAGAGAACTCTAGCTTTGTCTGCGTCCCCTTTATCATAACGCTGAATAAACTGAGTGTTTGGATTCAGATTTAATTTTATTTCGTATTGATTGGGACCATCACCTTCGACAATTTGCCAATGACTGTCGACGACATCATATTTTTTTTGTTGAACCGAGATTATAGGATCCGCAGTAATTTTATCCTCATCTGCATCTTGAATTTTCACACAGCCGATGGAATGCAAAATAAGAAACGAATAAAGAATAAAATTCATCGAAAAAACTGACATATGTCCTCCTGAAATGTGAACTCAGGGGACTGTATTCAAAAACTATGTTTTCGTTTAAATATTTAAAATAGAGAAAAATTTAAAATAGAAATGATTGCGGACGGAAACATCCGAAAATGTATATGAAAGCATACTCTAACAATAAAAAAAGGGCTTGTGTTTCCACAAGCCCTTTTCTGTGAACATTAAGTTCGATTTACAAGTTCAAATTATAATTTCAAATTAGAACATGTAAGTCATAGAAGCATTAGCTAACAAGCTAGAACCGTTAACTTGACCAGCAGTTGCAGCAGCAGTTGCTTGCAAAGTACCGTCAACAGCGATTTTACCGAATTTCAAACCAGCACCAGCAGAAACTGTAGTGTTGTTTGCAATAGAATCAGCATCATCAGCAGCAGCAGCATTGAAAGAATCTTTTGAAGAACCTAACAAAACGTTCTGTTTAACAGATGCACGTAATACCAACCAAGAAGCAGCGTCAGCTTCGATACCTACGATAACAGGCATAGTTGTTTGCTCATATTTGCTTTTCAAAGCAGTTGCTGAAGCATTGTTACCATCATCTTTGTAAGTTTCAACCGCATAGCTAGCACCGTAGAAAAAATCTACGCCATCAGCTTTGTGATCTTTAACAACACCCAAGTTGTAATTAGACGTAGAGATATCATAAGTAGCAGTTGATACCGCGTCTTCTTTACCACCAGATGCACCTAGTCCGTAAGCGATCGTAAGATCGTTCATTACATAAGTACCAGCGATTTGGTAAGAAGTTTTACCTTTGAAGTCAACCAACGAACCCGCAGTGTCATCTTTGTATGAGTTTGACAAACCAAGGTCCAAACCAACATAAAGGTTACCCATAGTGATACCACCGTTGATACCCATAGCTGACTGTTTTTTGCTTACAGTCTTTTTGTTAGAGTTCGAGTAGTTCATACCGATACCCCAAGCCATGTCACCCATTTTAGATGCATAAAACAAGTTCAATGGATTTTCGTCGATCAAATGTGTCTGAGTCACAAGCGGAGTATTTGTTGTGTTCTCATGAGTATTTGGCAAACGAGTTCCAGTCACGAATCGTGAGCTGTGACCCAAGTAAAAACCATATTTAGCATCGCCCATGCTGCGTGCGAAACCGCCCTCAGCTTGTGGAGAAGTGCCAGATGCAGTTTTATTTGCAGCAGGAGTTGAACCTGTTTCAAAAGTTGCCCAGTCACCAGATGCAGTCAATTTAGATGCATTTGTGAATACATCTTGGATGTCTGACAAGTGAGCTGCGCTACTCAAAGAAGTCAAGCGTGCTTTAGAAGCCATTGCAGGAGCTGCCATCATTGACAAAGCCGCAATTAAAAGTGTTTTTTTCATAACGTTTATTCCTTTCGTTCTGTTCGTTTAGTACTTTAGTTAAAAACTAAAATTAAAAATTATAAGTTAAAGATGCATTGGTCATAAAATTTGTCGCATTGATCACGCCAGTTGTTGAAGCTGCCATCACGCCATCCAAGTTCCATTTACCAAGTTGAATTCCAGTACCCAATGAAGCCACTGTGTTGTTGGCAATTGTATCTTCATCATCAACCAAGTCGCCAGCTAAACCAGCGTGAGTGCCAGTTCCGTCGTCTTGTTTTGTTGAACCAATCAATACATTCTGTGTAACAGAAGCTCGCACAGTTACGACTGAGTTGGCTTTTGTTTCGATACCCAAGATAAATGGTAAAGACAAAGTATCAGTTGTACGATCTTTTGTGTTTGCAACATTTGTTCTTGCATATTTGAACATGCGACCTGCGATACCATAGTACCACAAACCTGCATCCAGTTTGTTATGATTAACAACACCCAAATCCAATTGGCTTTGAGCTACAGTCATTCCGTTCAATGCACTGTTTAGTCGAGAAGTGTACTCTGCACCATCTTGGTAGTAAGTTACATATGAATACAAATGATCCATTTTGTAACTGCCGCCCAATTTAAAACCAGTAGTACCTTTTAATTCAGAGTTTGCATCTGCTACAACCGCAACAACTTCGCCAGCACCGTATGTTCCACTAGCGTTGTAATCGTCGATTGGAAAGTTAGTCGCAGTCGATCCAGTAGCTGAGCTGCCCAAACCGATAATAGCGTATGCTTCCCATTTATCAGTGTTCAATCCAAAACGTGCACCAGCTGCAGTTTGCTTTTGTGCAGTAGCAGTTTTTTTATCTGAACTTGAATAGTTCAATGAAGCACCGAAATCCATACCCTGTAACTTAGTAGCATACTGAAGCTCTAAAGGATTTTCTTGTCCTTTGAAACCTAGGTAATGACGGATGCCTGTTGTGAAATCACTCTTACGACCAAAATACACACCGTATTTTGATGAACCATAAGATTGAACCACGCCACCCTCAGCATCAGGAGATTGTCCTGCAACCGCAGTTGGAGTTAAGTTACTTGTTGCACCCATTTCATAGGTAGCAAAGTTATTCAACGACAATAAGTGCGATGGATTGTCAAAAACTGACTGAGTATCCACAACAAATACTGGGCTGTTGCTGTTTGTTAGACCTAGCGAAATCATTCTTGCTTTTGAAGCCATTGCTGGGGCTGCAAACGCTAGGATAGCTGCGCTTAGTAAAAGTTTTTTCATTGTTATCCCTTCCTTGTTATTTCTAATTCTAAAACCTTTTAAAATTATATTTTCAAAACAAAGCTCTTATGAACAAAAAAACCGAACAGATATGATCCACGTTCTATTTATTAAGTTCATAACAACATATATAAGTAACAACAAAAGATGTTCTCCGCAGTCTCGGTAAAAAACCTTTCAATTACGAAGTCCTTTTACTTTACTTATATTTTCAATCAAATCGTAATGAGAGCTTTGTCCGAGATCAATAAATATTCTTAATCATCATGTTGTAGTTGTTTTTTCATATTTCAAAAATTATTTTTTTCTGTGACTATTTTTACTCATTTTTATAAATCTTCTTTTTTATTTTGTGCTTTTATTTTAAACAAACACATCGATTTTATTTTTTTAAAAATGACAGGAAATCCTTTGCTGTATTCGTTTATACAAATTCATTTTATTTATTTATTTTTGATATTTTTTTGTGGATTATTTTGAACTTTGAACTTTGTATTATAAGTTTATTCCTTGTTTTTTTCTTAACATAATTCTGACGCAATACGGTCAGGAACCAAACTAAAGTCCTGAATGTTTCGCGTCAACACCGACCAAAATCTCGCCAAAGACTCCTCAAGCAGATTGTCATCACAGCACAAAGCCCTGATAATCTTAAATATGAAGAAAAAAATTTTGACAGGCACTATGAAGCGACATCCAGATGGTTTTGGGTTTTTTATCCCTGAAGACAGAGAACATCCAGATGTCTACATCCCACGAAACGCAATGATGGGGGCGATGACATTAGATAAAGTATCCATTCAAGTATTCGCAGAACAGGGCGGCCAACGATTTCGTGGCGAGATTATTGAAATCCTTTCCCGCGCAATCAAAACAGTTGTTGGTGTCTTTCGCATATTAAATGACAAACAAGGATTGGTTAAAGACGAAGGCGGTTCTTGGGGGCAAGATATTCGCATTGATCTCAAAAACTCGATGACAGCAACCAATGGACAACTGGTTGCAGTGGAAATTACCATTTATCCAGATGGCAATGACCTACTGACCGGAAAGATTGTCAGCATCATTGGCCACGCTGAAGATCCATTAACAGATATTAAAAGAATTCTTTTTCAACACCACATTCCACATGAATTCACCACCTCGACAGAAAAAGAAAGCAAACAATTCAGCGAACTTGTGCCAGATAAAGATCTGAAAAATCGCAAAGACCTACGCGCTCTGTCCTTTATAACTATAGATGGAGCAACCGCAAAAGATTTCGATGATGCAATCTATGTTCAGTCTCACCATTTAGGTTTCAACCTCAAGGTAGCTATCGCTGACGTCAGTCATTATGTAAGACCAGGCATGGCAATTGACCAAGATGCTTATGAACGTGGAACCAGCGTTTATTTTCCAAATTTTGTGGTCCCGATGTTACCCGAAGTTTTAAGTAATGGCTTATGTTCTTTAAACCCACATCTTCCACGCCTGGCGTTGGTTGCAGATATTCAAATGGATTTCACGGGTGAGATGACCTCTACCGAATTTTACGAAGCAGTCATTGAAAGCAAAGCTCGCGTAACATATGGACAAGCGCAAGAAGTGATCGACGGCAATAGCGTTGAAAAACTTAAGCACGTTGAAAATGAGATCCGCTTGGCTGCAGATCTCGCAAAAATTTTGATGGCTAAACGTTTTCGTGATGGCGCTCTTGATTTAGAAATACCCGAAGTCCAAATTGTTATTGATGCCACTGGCATACCAGTGGATTTCATCCGTAGCGAAAGATTATTCGCACACAAACTCATCGAAGAGATGATGTTGTCTGCAAACGTTGCCGTCGCCAAATTCTTAACCTCTCGCGAAATACCAGCGATCTATCGTATCCACGAACCGCCGCATTTAGATGCCATCGATACTTTAAATACATACTTGAGCAAATTTGGCAGCAAAGTTAAAATCAGCGAAGGAAAATTGCAAAAACGCTTAACCAAAGCTCTACAAGAGTTCGCTGGCAAGCCAGAAGCTCAGATATTAAATATATTAACCCTACGCTCTATGAGCCAGGCTAAATACAGCTCTAATAATGTCGGCCACTTTGGCTTGGGTTTTGATGATTACACACATTTTACCTCTCCAATTCGCCGCTATCCAGATTTGATTGTTCATCGATTATTAAAAAGTCAAATCATGAAAAGCGCTGATTACCGCTTGATGGGACAGGATGATTTAGACGAAGCCGCCACAATGTTGTCAGCCTGCGAGCAAAGATCTGTCAAAGCCGAAAGACAGTTTCAATCCATTAAAAAAGCTCGCTTTATGCAACAACATTTGGGAGAAGTTTTCGAGGGCATGATCAGCTCGGTAACAAAATTTGGTGTATTCGTTTTATTGCGTAAATACGAAGTCGACGGTCTGGTTCGCTTAGAATCTTTAAGCAAAGAAAAACTGATTTTTGATGAAGAGAATTTAATATTACGCGGACAGCGCTCTGGCATCATCTTTCAAATTGGTGATCAGGTTATGATTCAGGTTGCAGCAGCCGATCCTGAAGCTGGACAAGTCGATTTTGTTTTGGTTCATGAAAATGCTCCTAAACAAGATTTAAAATATGATTCTAAACGCGAGAAATCCTATGCTCGATCTGCCGGTGGTCGCAAACAGTCTGGCGACAGGCCGCCGCGACCTTCTGATAAACGAAAAAACAGCGAGCCCGTTGCTAATAAAGAATTTCCTCGCTCAAGAAAAATGCAGGTTGCAGATCGTATCGAGAAACAACGTCCAAATAAAAAGTCAGATTCCGAAGATGTAGTTTTTAGCTTTTTATCTGACAAACAAGAAGAGTCCAAAAACAAAGGGCAAAAATTTGACCCCGAAAAACATTTGCGCGATATGATGGAAAAATGGAAAGAACGCAACGGTGGTAACGACTGGAAAGTCAATGACCGCAGAAAACCTCGCCCGGACCGACGTAAGCCTTTATCAACAAGCTCTAATAAAGAAGAAGCCTCGGCTTCTGATTCAAAATTAGAAAAACGTTTTTCACGCAACAAACCCAGTGAATCCACCCGCGAAATAAAAAATTCAAAAACAAATCGCCGGCCAACTGGCGATAAATCTCGAGATGAAAATCGCAACGATAGCAGAAACAAAGATGAAGGACGCAATAAAGACGAAAAAAAAGAAGGTGACAAAAAAACTTCATTTTTTGGAAGATTCTCGGGCAAGAAAAATAAAAATAAAGGCCGTCGCTCATGAGTTTAATTTCTACCGGCAAACAGATTGGTAAAACTATCAAGAATGCCGGTCGATTGCGAACCATCGTCGGCGTTTTTGCAAGACACGGATTTCATAATATTGCGGAACGAATCAAGCTAGGCCAATTTATTTTAGAGAAATTCAAGGCCACAGTCGAAGAAGACAAATACACCGTCGCTGAACGTGTACGCATGTGTTTTGAAGAGCTGGGCCCAACGTTTGTAAAACTTGGTCAATTGCTGGCTTCTCGCCCCGATCTGGTTTCTGAGGAATTCATTATTGAATTTTCTAAACTGCACGATCAAGTTCAACCGCTGAGCTACAACGTCATTGAACAAGTGCTCAAAGAAGAACTAGGAAATGATCTGAGTGAACATTTTGATTCTATCGACCCCAGTCCTATTGGCGCCGCCAGCATCGCGCAAGTCCACAAAGCAAAACTTAAAAATGGCGAAACCGTTGTCTTGAAAGTTCAACGACCTGGAATCATTCAAACCATTAATGAAGACCTCAATGTCTTGTATTTTTTAGCTGAGCTTTTAGAAAAATACGTGGAAGAGACCAGATCATTCAACCCTGTCGGCATCGTCGATGAATATTTTCGCACATTAGATCTTGAAACAAATTTTATCATTGAAGCCAACAACATTCGTCGATTCGCACAAAACTTTGCTCAAGACGAACAGATCCATATACCTAAAGTCTATTTTGATTTTTGTACTGAAAAAGTTCTAGCCATGGAAGCACTGACGGGTATGCCTTTAAGCCAAAACTCAGCATGCGAACAGCCAGGTACAAACAAAGAAGAGATCATAAAATTGGGATTGAGAACTTATTTTAAAATGGTTTTCAAAGACGGACTGTTTCATGGCGATCTACATGCCGGCAATTTTTTTATTGAACCCAATAACCGCATAGGACTGATTGATTTTGGCGTGGTCGGCAGATTGAATAAAAAAACTCAGACCAGTATTGCTAATATGCTGTTGGCGTTGGCCACTGAAGATTATGAAAAACTGGCCCATGAATACATCGATTTAGCACCTTTCAACGAACTAATTGATGTCGATTTATTTGCTAAACATCTGCGTGATTTGATTGCTCCGTTCTTTGGTTTGACTTTGAAAAATGTTAACATGGGTAAAATTTTATTAAAATCTGCGGCCATCGCTTCCCAGCATAAACTGCAATTACCGACTGAGCTGATGTTGTTTTTCAAATCCTTGGTATCTGTTGAATCCTTGGGTAAAAAAATTCATCCTGATTTTGATTTCTTACAAGACTCGATTCGATTTGCAGGCGAAATATTGCAGCAACAATACGATCCCACTCGCATGATGCAAGAGGTGAGTAAAACCTGGAGAGATTCTCAGACCTTATTGAGCAGTTTACCACGTCAATTGATGTTTCATTTGCGCAAAATGAACAATCCAGAGCATGCGCTGAAACTGCAAGTGAAGGAACTGAGTGAGCTTCGTTATGGCATTGAGAAATCTGCCAACCTTATTTTCTTGGGACTGATTATTGGCTGCCTGTTATTGAGTTCTTCATTTATTTATGTTCATGAAATTAACATTAATAACAGCGATCTAGCGCGTATCAGTTGGGTGGGCTACAGCTTGGCGGGAGGGCTTTCATTCTTGGCCTTCTTTAATTATTTGAAAAAATAACATCCGCCCCATTCAAAATATCTGGCAAAACTGCTGTTTCGAGAAAACTTTTAAGAATATCAGGGCATTGCAACCGCAGAGCTTGCCTGATAGATAAAATTATCCTATGAGAGACCTCATCGGGTGTTTTGTTATCGATCTATTCTTTCCAACGGGGGTCCCATGAGACTACAAATTGTTAAAAAATCTATCTTGGTTTTATCTGTTATTTTTACTGGTTTTATCGCACAGGCGGCGCCAACATCGAATCCACAAATTCGTGTCTGCCGATTAACAAATGGCTTATTTCACGCGGTCAATGTTCCCGATGACCAAATTGGTTTTTGTTCTTACGGACAAGCCTTGTTAGATGCTCCTTCTTTGATGCAAAATGCTTACGAAGGACAAGAGTCTTTAGCAGTTCAAGCTCTCAATAAAACTTTGACTTCTGGTTATCCAAATTGCCTTTCTGCTAAAGCTCAGTTGGTACAAGCAGAAGATCTAGAAGGCGTTCCTTACCAATTATGTAAATTTGCTGACGACAGTTTTGTAGCACAAAAAACTTTGCAAGCTGGTTTGATGTCACAACAAAATGCTGGCTTAAAAGCTGCTCTGAAAATGAAATTCTAATCTAAATAATCTATTCGCCTAAATCAATTCGTTCTTAATTATTTAATTGGACTGCAATTAAAAAAGTAAATTGGCTTAATCCAAGTTTTAAAAATCTCTTTCAGGCTGATTGGGGCCTGAGAATTTGCGCACGATACGTATAATATCATCTCCGAATTTAACAATAGCCTTGCGATTAATACTCGAAATTTCAAGCAGTTCTGTTATCGAACGGGGCTGCTTTTCGCAAATGGCACGAAGCGCTTTGTCAGTTAAAATTCGAAAGGCAGGAATGTTTTTTTTCCTTGCCTGTGTTAGCCGCCAAATTTTCAGCGGTTCTATAATTTTACCAGTATTTAAATTTGGTAATGGTTTGACGTTGAAAGGCCTTTTTTTAGACGCGTCTATTCTGTCAATTTTTTTGCGTTTTTTTACTCCTACTTCAGCGCGCGGAATTGAAGACATTTGTAGTGAGCTAAGTTCTTGAGCCGTTATGGTATCTTTAGATTTTTTTATAAAAATACTTCTGTATGTGATGTTACGACCATTTTTTTCAAAACTTGTTTCTTTTGATTCAATCCAATTATTTTTTTCAAGTTGTGTCATGATATTTTCAAATGTAGGTCTAGAGATTCCAAGCTTAGCGTCTTCCAATACTTGAAATAGTTTGCCTGAAGGAACTCCTGAGTGACTCGAAATAGATGACAAAATAACTGTCACGGCTTTTATTTCAGCCTGAGAAAGGCTACGTTTTTTCACGAGTGAGTTTGACTGATTTGGCTTGCAGATATCGCAATTTAGGCACGGTTTTCCAGAATCGATTTGATCGCCGAAATGCGAAACCATATACATCATGCGACACTTGCCTGACGAAGTCAGAGCCAACATCTGTTTGAGTTGATTTTGTTTTAAATCTCTCTGCAACTGATATGACTTTTTCCAATTATTATTTCCCAAACTCATACTCTCATCTGGATCCATTGCGACACCTCGGTGCACCCAAAGTTGTTCGAGTGCTCTATCAAATATTTCAGAATCCATGCCAGCTAAAGACTTTTGGATACTTGCTTTAGGTACTTTGTTTGATGTCGTTTTGTCGAATATAGCTTGCAAGTGGCTTATGTCGGGATAATTCATTTCGAAAAAAAATTCATGAGTTTTTTGATCAGCATACGAGTGGAGCAGATACGCCGTACTTGGTAAACCATCACGGCCAGCACGTCCGATTTCTTGATAATAACCCTCAATACTCCCAGGCATTGCGGCATGTATGACAGTTCGAATATTAGGCTTGTCAATACCCATTCCGAATGCAACCGTCGCAACAATAACATCAATTTCGTTAGCTAAGAATTGTGTTTGGACTTTTTCACGAGCCTTGGCAGGCATGCCTGCATGGTAAGACCCAACACGGAAAACAGCAGAAAGTTTTTCAGTCAGTTCGTCGGTTTTTTTTCTTGTTGGTGCATAGACAATGGCAGGCAGCCGTCCTTCTCTTTTTAATATTAAGTTAATGATACTTGGACGATCTTTTGGCGTGAACTCTGCTACTTCAATAGAAATATTCGTACGCCGAAAACCCTGGATGATTCGCACTTCTTGTTTCAACCCCAACTGTTTGCAAATGTCATCTTGCACAGTGGGGGTTGCTGTCGCAGTTAATGCAATGATTGGAGCAGGCCTTAATTCTTTGAGTCGTTCTCCTAAAATTCTGTAGTCAGGTCTAAAATCATGTCCCCACTGAGAAATACAATGAGCTTCATCAATTGCAATAAGTGAAAGCCTTCTTCTTTGTAAAAATTCTAAAAATCCATGAACAGATAGACGTTCCGGCGCAATAAATAAAAAATCTAAATTTCCAGCCAAATATTTTTGACAGACAGTCCGAGACTCTTCACGGCTGCGACCAGAGTGAATACGTTCAGCTGAAAATTTCAAAGACTGCAGCTTTGCAACTTGATCTTCAATCAATGCAACCAATGGACTTACAACTAAAGTTGTACCGCCTCTTGCAATTCCCGGAACTTGATAACAGATAGACTTGCCAGCCCCTGTCGGCATGACGAGCAAAACATCTTTCCCTTCGGTGACAGTGCGGCACACAGTTTCCTGGCTCGCCCTGAATGAATTGAATCCAAAATGATCCTTGAGCAACCGTTGAAGCTGATCGACTGGCGTCACATTTCGAAGCGGTGATGTTTCTGCTATTTCTGCAATACGTGCTGACACTTCGGCCTCGAGCTCGGCCATAAAAATTTTAAGCGTGCTTTCTTTATTTTGAATTTCGCTGAGCATTTTTTCCCAGCGCGCCGTGAGTTCAGGACTTTTTACGCACGGATGAACAGTAGCAATTAGTTTTTGACCAAGCGTTGTGGCAATTAAAGATTTATTTTTTCTTTCGATGTAGTTTCGTGACAAGAGGGCTTCAATAATTCCGGCTCGCGTCGCAGGTGTTCCAAGTCCTGAATCCTGCATAAACTCTGCTAATTCACGATCTTCAAGATCACGACCAGCGGTTTCCATTCCCGTCAGAAGCGTAGCTTCGGTTAAATGAGGTGGCGGTTCTGTTCGTTTTTGGCGTGACTCAATATTGAGAATTTTTATTGAACTGCCAGACTCAAGTCCTGCTGGAAGTTCTGGTTCCGGAGTTTTAGATCTACTTTTTAGGTCCAAAGCTTTCCAGCCCCAATCCACAACCATGGTGCCTTGGGTTTTGAATAAATCAAGACCACCGACTTCGGTAATGACGGTGGTTACAGCGGTTACGAAATCTTTCTGCCAAGCCATAAGTAGGCGGCGGCAGATTAAATCATAAACCTTTTGTTCATCGCCACTTAAATTTGCTTTTAAGGCCGGTGTGACGGTTGGAATGATCGCATGGTGATCTGTTACTTTGACATCATCGACAAACCGACTTGTAAGCTTTGACCAGCCAGTTGCTTCAGTGAGCATGGCTTCATACGGAGATCGAATAACCTTTACTATTTCTGGCAATGTGTCGGCCACTGATTTAGAAAGATGCCGGCTGCCGGTCCGGGGATAACTAATCAACTTATGCCGCTCGTACAGACTTTGCGCCAAGCTAAGTGTTTGCGCTGCTGAAAAACAAAAAAGACGATTACAATGGCGCTGAAGTTCCGTTAAATCATAGAAGAGTGGTGACGGTTGCTTTACAGTCTTGCCATCAACAGATGCAAGCTTTGCGGTATTTTGTAAAATTCTTTTTAGAATCCATTCTGCTTTTTTCGGGTCCATCGAAAATCGCTTTTCTTTGGCCGACACTGGATTTGAAACTTCAGATTTCTCACCCAAGTAGAATCCCTTATATTTACCAGTATATTTACTAGTGGGAGCCTGAAATAGCCCCTCAATTACGATATAATCTTCAGTTTTAAAGTTTTGGATTTTAAGATCACGGTCAACAACCATTGCAAGGGTTGGGGTCTGCACTCGTCCAACAAATAGTTGTTCATTTGTAGTTAAGGCGTAGGCACGCGAAAGATTCATTCCAAACAACCAGTCCGCTCGACTTCGGGCGCGGGCGGCATCGGCCAGAGGGTCATAAGTGGATGAAGGTTTAAGATTAAGTAGACCAGTCTCAATAGCATCTGTTGTTAAGGACGATATCCATAAACGCCTTACGGGTTTTTTGCATTTGGACAGTTCATAAATGTAGCGAAAAATCAATTCACCTTCTCGTCCGGCATCTGTCGCGCAAATAACCTCGTCGCAATGTGAAAGCGCAAGCCTCACAACTTCAAACTGAGCACGTGTTTTTTCGACCGCAACCAAGGGCCACTGTGCCGGCAACATCGGCAAAAGACCAAAACTCCAAGCTTTCCATGCAGGATTTATTTGATGAGGTTCTGGTAAAGTGACAAGGTGACCAATGGCCCACGTCACTGTGTAGCCACCGCCTTGAAAATAACCGTCACCTTGCTTAAACGCACCAACCACACGTGCTAGATCACGGGCAACTGATGGTTTCTCTGCAACAACGACAATATTTCCAAGTTTCGCCATATATTTGCCGTCAATTTCTGACGCGTTCATTCCACGCAGAAAGCCAAGCTAGATCATCACAGTCTTCACCGTCGGTTTTATTTTTTACTTTTTTTACTTTTAGAAGTTCCACGCGATGCCTTTTTGCTAGGAGTTTTTCGCTTTGACTTTTTTGTTGCACCATTTTTTAAAGCCTTGCCTGGATCGATTTCGATACCAAAAAGGTTCGACAGATCCTGATCCGCGATAACATTTGTTTTGGCGTTGCGTTTGTTTGGCACTTTAAGTGTTGCTTTGTTAATGAGGTCCAGATGATCAGCGTGACGAAGCTTAAACAACAACTCAGGCTCCTCATCAAGCCTTGCGCCAACACCATAAAGCACCGCCGCCACGTGCTTGCACATATCAGCCCAATCAGGACACGAACAACCGAGAGAAATTTCTTTTGGCTGTGGAAATAAACCTTTTTTATTATCCGTGATTGTTTTCATGACTCCAGAGGAGAGTTTACCCTGCAGCAGTTCGATGACCGAATCAATTTGGCCTGAGCAATCATTTAGGATCTGCTGCCACTTTTTACTTTCAACTGAGCTGATATCAATTTTAACTTTATAAAGCGATGAACCTTGGACTAGGGCTTCAATTTTGCCTTTATCAATACTGAGATGAAGAACCGATCCATTTCGCACATAGGTTCGACCACGAGGAAGTCGATTTTCATAGTCACTGAATGATTCGAGGTGATCACACCAAGACTTGCCCCAAAATGTTTTTGCAATGGTACGACCATTGATTCTAATCGGTGTTACTTTTTTGCCTTGTTTATTCATTTTCTTGGCAACATTTTCAGCCTTCCGACGTCTTTCTGCAACCGATACATATGGTCGAAAACCATAGTACATAAAACCCTCCCAAACAAATCTGCCCTAACAAATTATTTCACGAATCATTAACTGCTGAATCAATATCAAGCGTTACAATTTTTAGCAATTCTTCATTACCTAACTCGGTCAGCAATGTTGCATCGCCTTCACCCAAAAGCTCGTGAGACATGGATTGTTTCGACTCGATCAGGGCATCTATTTTCTCTTCGAGTGTTCCTTTGCAAATAAACTTATGAACCAAGACATTCTTTTTTTGTCCGATTCGAAACGCTCTATCCGTGGCCTGATTTTCAACAGCCGGGTTCCACCATCGGTCAAAGTGGATCACATGCGAGGCTGCTGTCAAATTGAGTCCCGTGCCGCCAGCTTTGAGCGAAAGTACGAAGTACGGAGGCCCATCTTCACGCTGAAACTGTTCAACCATCTCAGATCGTTTTTTGATTGCTGTTTCACCATGAAGAACAAGACCAGCTTTGCCAAATATACCCTTTAAAAAAACGTCAAGTGGTTCAGTCATTTCTTTGAACTGGGTAAAAATAAGAACTTTATCCTGCTTGTCCGCAATGACTTCACAAATCTCTCTGAGACGCTGAAATTTGCCACTATCAGTTTCAAGAAATCGACCATCTTTCACGAATTGAGAAGGGTGATTGCAAATCTGCTTAAAGCGCATCAAATAAGAAAGTATAACTCCGCGCCGCTTGATTCCTTCGATTTTCGCAATTTCGCGAGCCAGAGTTTCAACTGACTTTTGATAAAGAACGACCTGTCCCTTTGAAAGCTGACAGTAAGATTTCATTTCTGTTTTTTCAGGTAAATCCTGGATCACTTTTTTATCAGTCTTAAGCCTACGTAAAATATAAGGGCCAACTAATTTTTTCAGAGGAGCATACGCATTTTCTCCGCTTTTTGCCTTACGCTTCATAAAAGACTCAAACACTTTGGATGAACCCAAAAGCCCTGGCGAAACGAAATCAAATAATGACCACAAATCAGAAAGATGATTTTCAACCGGAGTACCAGTCAAAGCCAAGCGATGCTGCGCCTTCATAGACTTTAAGGCCTTAGTTTGTTTTGCTACCGGATTTTTAATGGCTTGGGCCTCGTCGGCAACGATCACACCCCATTCAACCAAGGCTAGCCATTCAAGCTTTGAGAGTGACCCATAGGTCGTAATAATAAGATCAAAATTACCATTCTTTGGCTTTTGATAGCCATCTCCAGAAGGATGTGCGATCCAAAATTTAATTGATGGCGCAAACTTTCCAAGTTCTGCTTTCCAATTCCCGATCAATGAAGCTGGCACAACAAGCAAATTTTGAGATGCACCCTTAATCAAATGACGTCTTAAAAGAAATAAAGATAAAACCTGAATGGTCTTACCTAACCCCATATCATCAGCAAGAATTCCGCCCAATCGCAATTGATTCAAACGGTAAAGCCAAACAACACCTTGCTTTTGATAAGGTCGCAAATTCGCATTCAGATTAGATTTTAATGTTTGCTCAATATTGCGATCAGTTTCTGGGCTTTGAATCTCATCTAAAATTTCAGTCAACCACTGGCCCGAAATAACGCGTACAAAAGACTGCTCTCCAGCTGTTTCGGCTTCACCGATTCCACTCTCAACGCCTGATAAAATCCTCATGGCCTCACCGAAACTCAAGCCATCGCCTACTGATCGTGAGGCTGTTTTCCATTTTGCAAGAATATCCCCGAGCTTTTCTTTATCGACTTCGATCCACTGTCCTTTAAAGAAGATTAAATTCTCGCTGGATCTGAGAAGATCTTGGATTTCTTTTTGATTCAATTCTTGCTCGCCCAAAACAACTGACATTGAAAAATCAACAAGCGCATCGAGACCCATTTTACTTGGCGCTTTATCACCAAGTTTGACAGAAATTTGCGGTCTATTTGGGTTCTTTGCCTTCCACCAATTAGGAACTCGAACGGCAATACCTGCTTTTTCAAAAATGGGGATGTCTTTTAAAAATCGATACGCTTCTTTTGGTGTCCAAGCCAGCGTTTGATAAATGTCACCAGATGAAGTTAATTCTTTAACAAAAGCGCTTTCCTGAGACGCTTTGTGAATCGGCGAGAGAAGCCGAAAAAAAATGCTCTTTTGCTGACTATTTGCATATTCTTCCAACGCACGATGAAGCGGAATATGTTGAATATTTCCATCTTTTGAAACTTGTCGTGCATAGGTAACCAGAAAAGCAAAAGGTGTTTCAAGTGAATTTTTATTTTCAGCAAGATGAAAACAAACTCGGCCCAGAAGATTAACTGAAGAATGGCGACTTTCAAAGTAGTCAACAACGCCCTTATTTGATTTTAATATTTCACATTGAAGGGTTGATCCGATCTCGCCCCATAAAAATGTTAGAGAATCTTCGTTAACGTATTCGGCTCCTTTCATTGGCGGAGCCATAGTTAAAAATCGACTCAAGTCATCCGGATGCAAATCAATTTTAACAGGATCGTTTTTGAATTCACGTTTTTCAAGATTTGGTGTTGCCGTAAACAATGACAGATAAAGCCTGGAAAAATCTTTCCAGTAAGCAAACGCGGGATCTTCTGTTATCACATCCGTGGATCTATCCAAATATAAAAGTCCCGATCCTGATCCTTCTGCGAAGGACTTACTAAGTTCAGTAATTTCAGTAAACTCAGTAAGTTCATCTCCATTTTCGCCATCAATATATAAGCGATACTTTGGTGAGAGTACAATCCTAGTCATTTCTCACTCCTTATTGTATTTCCAGCTGATGCACTGTCAATCAACTGAGTCAGAGCCGTCTGCCGCTTTCGGTTGTCGATTTGCTTGATAGCCATCGCAAGTGCTTTTCGACTACCAACAAATACACAAAGCTGTTTTGCACGAGTCAGTCCGGTATAGATAAGGTTTCTAAACAGCATTTTAAAATGCTGAGTTGTCACAGGAATAATAACAGTCGAAAATTCACTTCCTTGGGATTTATGAATTGTTATTGCGTAGGCCAAATTGATTTCAGTTAAATCTTCACGCGCGTAGGCAACTTCTTGCCTACCAAATTGTATGAGGCAAGAGTAGTTTTCCAAATCGATAGATCGAATTTTGCCAATATCGCCATTGTAAACTCCAAGATCATAATTGTTGCGAGTTTGAATCACTCGGTCTCCCTCGCGGTAGATACGCTCCCCAACCTTAATTTGTTTTCGCCCAGGGACCTCAGGATTGATCGCCGTTTGGATGGCATTATTCAAACTCAGCGTCCCCAAACTTCCACGGACTTGAGGGGTGAGAACCTGAATCTCGATATCTTTCCCAAAGTATTCAGGAATTGCTTTTGTATAAAGTCGAAGTACAGAATCAAGCCCGGTCATATTATAGTGTAGGGCCGACCAGGGATGGATAGATTTAACAATTGTCTTTAACTCTTCGATGTCACCACTTGCTGTATGAAGCTTTAATAGATCGACATGTTGAAATTTTTTAGGAATCGTAAATATTGGTGCTTGCGCTTCCGAGGGATCGGCAAACTCTTGAATCAACAGATTTTCAATTTGAAGACTATCGATTTTGAGATGGTCCTCGTCACGCCTAAGAACTCCAGTTACTTTGTCTTCCATCTGCAGAACCTGTTCTTCGCCAGTTGATGCTGTTCGCTGAAGTGCAGCCTTGGCCTTGTGTAGGAAATGAATTTGCTCGCGAGTGGCCTCTTCGGCATCAATAAAAAGACAGCCTGCTTTTTCTTTCCAAAGTTGTGGCTTATGAAATGGTGAATCGATTTGAGGAACTTGCCCTTTATTCATCTGATGTGCGAAGCGAATAATCATCGATTCTTCGGCCTGCCTGAAAACTTTGGTCAAACGAAAGTTTTCAACGGAACCTGCTTGCAAAAGATCAAATAAAACGTTTCCCGCTCCGACAGAAGGCAACTGATCGGGATCGCCAATAAACAAGAGCTGAGCATTTTGTGGCACGGCCTTTAACAGACATGCTGCGAGACTAATATCCAGCATCGAGCACTCATCAATAATCAAAAAATCAATTTTTAGAGGATATTATTCACTACTTTTTAAGCCGTTCTTGTCAGGGGCCCAACCCAGCAGGCGATGGATTGTTTTGGCTTCCTGACCAATCACATCACTCATTCGTTGCGCCGCTCGGCCTGTCGGAGCGGCTAAAACGACGCGTTTTTTCATGGCTTGAAGAAGTTTAACCAATACTTTTGTTGTTGTAGTTTTCCCACAACCGGGTCCACCAGTTAAAATTGAAAACGGGCAGCCTGTGATACTAATAACCGAGGCCCGCTGTTCATCTGAAAGAGCCGTCCCATATTTTTCGCAATACTGGTCAATCCATTTAGCAACACGCACCGGCTCATTCGGAACAGTATTTTTGGTCCACTGGGTAATACGACCGGCCACATATTGTTCGTCGAAATAAAGTGACTTCGAGTAGTAAGCCGCAACGTCAATCCCATCTGAGTTTTGCACTGAACGATTTTTAATTTCATTGAATTTAAGCAATGAAGAAAGAGAAGCCTTAATTTTTTCAATTTCATCAATTTCTAAAAGTATCGTCGTGTTTTTAAGAATTTGATCTTCAGTTAAAAAACAATGACCTTCATCACGGGAAGCGGCCAAAACATGCTTAATTCCAGCGTCGATTCTTGGAATCCCATCACGCTCGAATCCCATATTTAGTGCAATCTTATCCGCCGAAAAAAATCCTATTCCATAGATGTCCTTTGCTAGTTGATATGGATTTTTAGAAACAATACTTATCGAATCATTTCCGTATGTTTTAAATATTTTGACTGCAAACAATGTGCTGATTCCGTAGCCTTGAAGAAAAATCATGACATCACGAATCGCTTTGTGCTCTTGCCAAGATGTTTTGATATCCAAAAGCTTCTTTTCAGCAATCCCAGGTACATTCAAAAGTTCATCAATATTTTTCTCAAATATATCAAGCGTTCGTTCTTTAAAAAATTTCACAATCTTAACTGCGGTCTTCGGTCCAACACCGCGAATAAGTCCGGAACCTAAATATTTCTCCATAGCTCCAGTCGAAGCGGGCTTTTTCTCGATGGCTTGGTCAGCTTTAAACTGTTCGCCGTGCTTAGGATGATGGGTCCAGACTCCCCAAAATTCCATCGAGCTTCCGGCAAATACTTTGGCCTGATGAATGACGACTGTGGCCAGTTTATGCGGCTCATTGAATGGCGAAACCTTTAATATAGACCAGCCATTTTCAACGTTGTGAAATGTCACGCGTTCTACGATCCCAGAGAGTCGAATTGATGTCGACTGGTTCGAACTCATCAAAAACCCCAAGCGCAATAGGCGCAATATTTCACAGGATGGCAGGCAATGAGCTGTTCTTTTAGATACTTCTTCATTGTTAAAAAACTTACCTTATCTTATTGATTAAGTAAGATTGATTACCCTGTCCAAAATATTTTGACAATCTGAATTTAGCGACAAGCTCGCTACCCAGCTGGACAGCCAGTCGAATGAAATCGTCTGCGACTTTTATAGAGTAACCCGTCTAGATACTGATGTTTTCAAAAGTTTGATTTTTCAAGGCAGTAAATCTATCAACCGGCCAAGTAATAATCAAACCATTGAGGCTGTTTTAATGCGTTCAATGGTTCGTCTTTTCAATCTTAGATTTCAGTTTAACTTTACAATTTCAAAGCTGTTAGCTTAACAATTTCAAAGCTAATTGCGATGAATTGTTGGCTTGGCTTAGAACTGAAATCGCAGCCTGTTGAAGAATATTATTTCTGGTCATCTCAGTAGTTTCAGCCGCAATATCAGCATCACGAATCCTTGAATTTGCAGCAGAATAGTTTTCATCCGCGACTTTCAAGTTTTGAGACGTTGAATACAACCGATTCTGAAGCGCACCAAAGTTCGCTCGGATCGCATTGATAGAAATCATGGCACTATCCACAATTTCTAAACTGCTCTGAGCGGTTTGCTTGGTGGCAACCGATTCAGTCATAAGACCTAAAGCTTCCAGTGATGAATTTGCTGCCGAAGCATTGAACGAGATCCTATCTTGGAAAGGATTATTTTTAACCCCAACCTGAATATCGATTACGCCACCAGTTCCATTCAACAAATCATAACCATTAAAGTTCGTTGATTCAGTAATACGCTGAACCTCTGATTTAAGCTGTTGGTACTCGACATCGACAAACTTTCTTTCGGTATCACCGACAGTGTCTGAAGAGGCTTGTACCGCCAACTCTCGCAAACGAACAAGCATGTTAGAAACTTCATTTAAACTACCCTCAGCCACTTGCACCAGCGAGATTCCATCATTGGCATTACGATCAGCTTGGCGATATCCTCGGATCATCGCTCGTAAATTTTCGCTGATCGCTAAACCTGCGGCATCATCTGCGGCACGATTGATTCTCATACCTGAGCTCAACCTTTCAAATGACCTCTGAACATTCAAACCTGTTGCACCCAAATTCTTTTGAGCATTCAGGGCAGCTACATTTGTAGCAATTCGTAAACCCATATATTCATCCTCCTTGCATCATGGCGATATCCTCCTTGAATCGTGCCATCCTGTTGGCGTTTGTCACATCATGCGACACATATTGTGTGAGAGATTATTCATCTCACAGTTATTATTCGGTGAAAAAAATTAATTAAAAGAGTCTAGATAAACAATTATTTAACAATTTATTTTTATATTTATATGTTTTTTAATTTACAAATCGTACGTAAAAATGCTTTGTCAATTAGAAGACAGAAAACCCTGCGAGACAATGCCATGGCCAATATTACAAGATAAATAATTGACAAAAAAATAAATAATTTCTTGAGAGAATAATTGTTTTGAAGAATGTAGCGGGAAAAAATTTAAAATAACGATGACCGTCGTCTTAAATAGCAATAGAAAATTACATTTTAGAACTGATATAAAATCAGAGTTTTTTATAGCACAAAAAGCAAACAAACTATTTTATTTGAAATCCGTATTTTCAAAATTCAGCTCTTTAAAATTCAACCAACAAAGTTGAATATAATATTATTTATCTCTACGACAAATGATGTCGACAATTTCAATGCAAAACTTTTTACAAACAGATCCCTAGCCATTTCGAACTTTGTATGACACTTTTTTTCCAAAGATCTATACAGTAAATCTATCTAATAGATCTATGAATACAATCTGTAAAAAAATCTCTGCCAATATTATATTTCTTATCCTGTCTTATTTTGGCTTATTTAATATTTTCCGTTCTGGAAAATAAGAGGGCCGAAGCCCCCCTAAGCGCAGGAAACAGATTTACAATTCTCAGCGGATGACAGTGCTAAAGCTGAACATATGGGGAGCGTTAAAGATCTTCCCCAAGGACATTCAAAGGATTAATTACTTATCCTTGAAATGTCTTGTTCAAGAGCCCAAGTGCAACGTTCGCTGACTGATTAGCTTGTGCTAATACCGAGGTACCGGCCTGTAATAAAATATTACTTCTTGTCATTTCCGAAGTTTCTTCAGCAACATCCACATCACGAATTCGTGAGTTTGCTGCAGACATGTTTTCAACAGTATTTTGTATGTTGGAAACAGTCGACTGCAACCTGTTCTGAAGAGCACCAAAATCGGCTCGCATCGCAGACACACTCATAATCGCAGAGTCGATTGCACTCAGCGCATTCTGTGCGGAAGCTTTATCGGCTACCGATGTTAGATTGATGCCGAGTGCAGCTGAATTGGCGTCGGCGTTTGACGAGTCGAATGAAATCCGATCAATCTCTGGATTGTTTCGTATTCCGACTTGGAAATCCATGATAGAGCCTGTACCAGCTAACAACTGAGTTCCATTAAACTCTGTCGCGCTTGATATACGATCCACCTCTGAAACGAGCTGATCGTACTCCACATTCATGAACTGTCTCTCGATCGGTCCAATCGTATCAGAAGCTGCCTGAACTGAAAGCTCTCTCAATCTTATGAGAATCGAGCTGACCTCGTTCATCGCTCCCTCTGCAACTTGCACCAGAGAGATTCCATCATTGGCGTTGCGTGATGATTGCTTTAGACCGCGGATCTGAGCTCTTAAATTCTCAGATATCGCTAATCCTGCAGCGTCATCGCCTGCCCGGTTGATTCTATACCCTGACGAGAGTCTTTCCAAACTCTTATCTAGAGCCAGCTTTGTGTTCCACAGAGTTCTCTGTGAGTTCAACGAAGCTGTGTTCGTATTAATCCTGAGACCCATAATATCCTCCTTGAAAATCCGCAAGATCAATCCATGATCTTGAGGGAGCGTAAATGCTCCATGGGCAAACTCTTCTTCTTACCAAACTGATCGGTACCTTCTGATATTCCTAAAGTGAGATTTTCTCATTTTAGGAAAAACTGGACTAAAGATTAGTGCATTTTATTAAACGCGCCGAGTGTTTATTTCGTACATAAACTCTACATTTTCATTCACAAATTTGATTTTTTTCGAGTGCGAAAAATTTCTGTTTTTTTGTTCGACATTTTTTAATCAGAATAATTTTATTTTTTCGTTGATGTTTTTTACAGGACCTTGCCTAGACCTTGGCCTCGTGAACTTTGGTCGAATTCAATCCGATGGTCTTGTATAATAGAAACAGGCTTCAAGAAGGAGTACCCCATGTTCATCCAGACTCTTACAGATAAAATTAGTTTATCTAAATATGTTGTAGCACTGACTTTGATCAGTGTTGTTTCATGCACGAAACCACAAACTCCTAATGAAAATCTGCCAAGCGTAGATCTTGGTCAGCAACCAGGAGCAAATACTGGCACTGGTGGTGGTACAGATTCAGGAACTGGCGGAGAAACAGGCGGTGGTCAAACCGGAAACAACCCTCCAGTAACAAATCCACCCGAAGAGACACCGGCCCCTGTTTGCACACCAGAGGTTGGCAGCGTACCTGCGGGATCTGTTGTTGTGAATGATGGCGCGTTAATGACTAATAATATGTCAGTCCATTTAAAATTGGTTTTCAAAGAATCTTTGAAAATGAAAATCAGTAATGATGACCAATGCGGTTGTGGTACTTGGGAAAAATTTGCTGAGAGCAAAGCCTGGACCTTAACAAGGGCTAATAAACAAAACGTCATCTCTGTACAATATCAAAATTACGAAGGAGCTCTGAGCGAGTGCGCCAAGGTACAGATCACTCATGATAATACTGCTCCAAGTTTATCTTTGATTCTAAATTCTAAAAATTCTTATGTTCAAGATGATGCCACTGGTTTGACATTATCAGTTACAGATGCTGGCACTGGGCTTAAGTCCTTGGTTTGCACATTAAATAACGTGGCTTACAACTGCCCGCTCAGCAACGTAGTTAACGGCAATATGATTTTATCATTTGTTAATAGCAGCTTGGGTTCGCAAACATTTTCAGTCACTGCTAAAGATCAATTAGACAACAGCATTTCTCGCAACATCAGCTGGACCGTACAAGCCAAATACCAATCCATCAGCCAAGATTTAGAAATCAAATCTAATAACAAGGTTGATATCTTGATTGTTGACGACAACTCGCCATCGATGGATTACGAACAAAGCAATATGGCAAAACGTATGAGCACTTTTTTAAATCAATTAAATGGTTTGAACTGGCGCGTAGCTTTAACAACTACAGATCCTACCAGCCAAAAGTGGGGAGATGGATTGTTGTTACCAATGAAGGGTTTGAACAATCAATATTATATCACTTCGGATATGAATGCAGACACTGCACAAAAAGTTTTGGGTAATACCATTCAAAGATCCGAGCAAGGTTCGCCATCTGAACAAGGTATTTTTGTAACGTATAGAGCGATTGAAAGATCTTTGGATGCCAAAGCTTCACCGAATAAACAATTTTTTCGTAATGATGCAAATCTTGCGGTGATTGTGATTTCAGATGAAGATGAATCTGCAACCAAACCAAAAAACATTCCAGAAAACTTAGTCGACATGGTTAAATCAACTTGGAGCTGGAAAAAATTTGTATGGCATTCGCTGATCACTGTTCCTGGTGATAAGAATTGTTTGAACACAAATGGTTATACCTATGGCAGTACTTATCATAAAATGTCATTGTTAACAGGCGCTGGCACTGTTGGTGGCGCAATCATTGGTTCTGTTTGCGAAGCTGATTATGGTTCGCAATTAAAAGGCATTGCGAACAGCGTGCAAGATATGCAAAAAATTATGCAATTGCAGTGTGCTCCATTGGGAACACCTGGCAGCAATGTGAACATTACTTTGAATGGCAATAACTTTACCGAGGTTTATGAAAACCAAGGTAATAAATTGGTATTCAAAAATGCTCTACCTGCTGGACAATATAAATTGCAGTATAAGTGTCAGTAGGATTGGTAAAAATGTGGGATTGGTGTTCGCTAAAGACTATCTCACGATTTGTCGAAAAGTATCTTATGCTGCGGTTTAAATTTTATTTCACACTTGGGCTATTTATTTTATTCACTAAAGTTGCTATGGCCTATACCTATGGAACTTATTTTGGAGGGGGCACGCCCTCTTCAATTAAAGATGAATATGCCAGACGTCTTTTTGAAAGCACCGCTAATGAAACGATAAAATTATTTGCTGAAAAAAAAGATTGGGTATCTCAATTTAATTATGGTGGCGATGACTCATTTGCAGAAAATATAAGAAAACAATATAAGCAGAAACAACCTGAAAGCCTCATCGGAAAATTAAACAAACAAACTCTTAAACGACGAATAGACACCATGAAAGATTTGATTCGCAACAAAGGAATCAAAAGTGGTGAGCAAATATTATTAATATTGGACACACACGGCAACCCTTCTGCCAACGGCCAATCGCACACTATTGAAACTGTTGACGGACCTATTGACCTTAAAGATTTACAAGAGCTTGCATTATTAGCCAAACAACACAAGGTACACCTAGGTATTATTGATCAGTCATGCTTTTCTCAAACCACTCTCAATCTAGCCAATGAATACACCTGCGTGATTTCCGGATCCACCGAAGACACTCCGAGTATGGCCGGCGCAACCCGGGACATGATCCGTGCACTTTCAAATTCTGAAAATCTAGAAGAAGCATTTTTAAAAGCCCGAGCGAACACCAATATCAATGCCACCTATGCTTTACCGCAGATTTCAACTCCTGAAGGAAAAGAAATATTTGAATATTTAAAATTCACTGATCACCTACACGTACCAGTAGGCGCAGAAGCATATTTTAAGTTTGACGCCATGGCCTGTTCGAAAAAAAGTTTTTTGGTTGATCTGGCAAAGCTTGATCAAAAACTAAATTCGGCATTTGATATGTCTTTGATAAACAATGCTGTCGTGAATTATCTAAAATTAAATGCAAAAAGAAGTGACAAGAGCAACGAGCAAGAAAAAAAAGAACTTGATGAGGCCGCCACAAATATTCTTATTCAAGAACGACTGGTCTATCAAAAATTATATAAAAAAATAAAAACCAAAAAAGCCAATGCTTGCAATCAATTTAAATTGAAAGATAGCCAGCCTAAACAAAAATAAGAAAATAAAATTGCAGTACCAGTGTCAGTAGAATTTATATTCTTTCATAAGTACGAAATGAAAACGGCATTTGAGTAGCTGAAACCAAATCCAATTTTTCTTTAAGCGGCAGAGCTTGAGCATCAAACTCTGGAAAATAAGCATCACCAACAAAATCTTTTTCAATCACAGTCAAATACAACCGATTGATGACATCTAAAGATTCTTTATAAATCTCGCCACCACCGACAATAAAAACCTCGTCGCCAAATTTTTGTTTGTATTTATCACTGAGCATATGAGCCAGCTCGATAGCCATCGCCAAACTGCGAACCACCTGCACATTTGGATGTTCATAGCGATAGGCCTCTTGCCTAGTAATCACAATATGAAAACGATTGGGCAACGGCTGCCCCAAAGATTCAAAAGTTTTCCGACCCATAATTAAAACTTTATTTTTAGTTTTCTCACGAAAAAACTTTAAATCCTCAGGCAAATGCCAAGGCAATTTATTATTCAAACCAATCACCCGATTAGCAGCCATAGCAGCAATAGCAGATAAAATCATAAAAAAACCCCACCCAAAAAAATCCAAAATCCAAAATCCAAAAACACAAAAAATTTAAAATATCTCAAAACAAAAAAGGGGAAGCAAAGCGCCCCCGCCCGCCACCAAACCAAGGCTGCTCAAAAAGACCCAGATGCAAGGCGCCGAGGAGGGATTGGCCAAGTGGCCATCCCGACGAAAGCAACGCAGTCAGCTGGGTCTTTTTCAGCAGCCGCTAAATAGCGACCTCGGCTTTGATGGCAGGATGTGGTTCGTAGCCAACGATTTGAATATCTTCGAATTTAAAATCAAAAAGATTTTTAATTTCTGGATTTAAAACTAATTTCGGCAATGGTTTGTGCTCGCGCTGTAACTGTGTATTAGTCTGCTCTAAATGATTCATATAAAGATGCGCATCACCCAAGGTATGAATAAATTCACCCGCTTGTAAATTGCAAACTTGCGCCACCATATGAGTTAACAATGCATAACTTGCAATATTAAATGGAACTCCTAAAAACACATCTGCACTTCGTTGATAAAGCTGACAAGACAGTTTGCCATTGGCTACGTAAAATTGAAAAAAAGCATGACAAGGCGGCAAAGCCATTTGATCGACATCCGCAGGATTAAAAGCCACCACCATCAAACGACGAGAATTTGGATTGGTTTTAATTTGTTCAACCACATTGCTGATCTGATCAATCACTCGACCATCCGGAGTTTGCCATGAACGCCATTGTTTGCCGTACACAGGACCCAAATCACCATTGTCATCTGCCCACTCATCCCAAATACTCACTTTGTTTTCTTTAAGGTACGCAATATTTGTTTCACCTTTTAAAAACCACAGCAGCTCATGAATGATGGAGCGCAAGTGCAATTTTTTGGTCGTTACCATCGGAAAACCTTGCTGCAAATCAAAACGCATTTGGTAACCAAACAAACTCATCGTCCCAGTGCCGGTACGATCGCCTTTTTCAGTTCCTTTTGATAAAATATCGCGCATCAATTGATGATATGTTTCCATCGCGTTCACAGGGCCTCCCATTTAAACTTGGGAGAGAATAGCCTAAAATAATTGAAAAAGGCATAATTAGACACCGCAACATCTACTGCTATTTTAATAGCGCCTTCAGTCTTGAAGCATAACGCAAAATTTAATCGAGAAAATGATGAAAAAATCATGGCGCATTTGCTAAAATGGCAAAAAACTGGAGAAAAAATGTCGATAGAGTTCAGAGACCCCATTCACGGCAGCATTGCTTTAACCGACGGAGAAACCGCCGTCATCGAAGCTCCAGAATTTCAACGTTTGCGAGCGATTAAACAATTGGGTTTTGCAGATGTCAGTTTCCCTGGGGCGACACACACTCGGTTTTTACATTCGCTTGGTGTTTGCCACATTGCTGGCAATATTTTCGATCATGTCTTCCGTAATTTTTCTTTCAGCAATCGTTCTGTGAAATCTCGTTTACGACAAGCTTTCCGCTTGGGCGCTTTGCTGCACGATATTGGTCATGGACCTCTGTCTCATACAACTGAAGAGGTCATGCCTGCTCTAGCCTCTTTGAATGTAGAAATTTATAAAACTCGTGCAGGGAAAAGTTCAGATTACCCCCTAAAAGCAACACACGAAGATTACACCATCAAATATCTCACAGATTCACCATTGACTGAGGTTTTAAAAAATAATTTTTTAGATCTTTCACCAGCACACATAGCTTGTTTGATTGATAAAAGCATTCCCAGCCCTGATGATTTTTTCATTGATGGCGGCTTGGATTATCGCCCAATATTATCTCAACTGGTCAGTGGCGAGCTGGACTGCGATCGCATGGATTATCTTGAAAGAGATTCTTATTACACTGGAACCAATTACGGCAAATTTGACCGAGACTGGGTGATTGTGAATATGACCACTCACGCGGTGGATGATCGTTTGTATTTAGCCTTAAACAGAAGAGCTCTGTATACCTTTGATGATTTTATGATTTCTCGTCATCACATTCATTTGATGGTTTATTTTCATCACAAATGTTTGGTTTACGAAGAAATGCTCAATCGTTATTTGACTGCAAAAGATTGTGATTTCAAATTGCCTTCATCTATTTCTGAATACACCAGATACAATGATTTTCGATTGTATGAGCACCTGGCTGCTTCGCCAAATGAGTGGGCGCAACGTGTGGCTTTAAAAAAACCATATAAAATGTTGATCGAGTTCCACACCTCGCAAGAAAATACAGATGCGCAAGTGGTGCATGATACTTTGATGAAAAATGGCATTGATGTGATTTGGTCTTCTTCAAAAGCAAGACTTTCAAAATATCACAGCAGCTCTGTCGAAGATCTTTCATATCCCATTTATGTTGTTGATCAATACAATCGCTGGGCCAAACCATTGCCTATAGATCAGACCACTGAAATATTTAAAAAGTATGAAGAGGCGCGAATAATTGATCGGCTGTATGTTGCCCCAGAAAAATTTCAAGATGCAGAAAAGGCTTTGCTGAGTATTCGCTTGAAAGGATAAAAACGAAATGTTTGTTAACGATAGTCAGCTGCTCCTGACTATTTGATTTGCTGATTGAATTCTGTCTAATTTCCTGACTATTTCGTTTTTCTTTGCGGTAAAACTGACAGTTTAATTTTTTCTTTGCCATTCATATTGCCGACTTCAATCGAAGCAATCTCATTTTCTTTGGCAAGAACTTGTGGCTGAGAGACAATTTTTCGTTTTCCAGTTTTGTCGATATAACCCACTGTGAAATTCATCAAAATACCTTTACGATTTTGAATTTCGCCCTCGCCAGCAACAACCTCAATAAAACTTTTGCTGTATGAGTTTTCTTGATCTACACGTGCGGTCTCGCCCTCTTTTACCAAAATTCTTGGCGTAGAAACTCGTTTGCCATTAATTAACAAATCCATTTTCAAATCGTACATTTTGCTAGCAGCAAAAACATTTGAAGCAATCAACAAACACGCTGTCATCAGAATTTTCACCATAAAACCACCACCTAGCTCTTTGAACCGATCAGAAAAATGAAAATAATATTTCAAATTGTTCTAAAAGGAATTCTCACTGAGAACAAGCCTCAACCAAATAATGTTCTATTGAGAATCGGAGGTCAAGAAGGAAGCCTAACAAAATGGCAGTAACAACAACAAGAACAAGTACTGATCAATACTTGTCTTGTTGCTAAGAAAACTAGTCTATTTTAAAAATTGGAACAAATACTCGATAAAAAATATTTTTAATTTGTTTTCGTACAAACCCAAACTGCTGGCTCTACTTCTTCATTTTCAGCACATTGATACTGCAAAGACCGTTGATCTGTGAATTCAACTGCGACTGCAAACAACTCGTGTCCTGTTTGTTCTGCATGAATGGATTTAAACAATCGCATTTCTTCGCGGGTTACACTTTTTTGCACATCTGCAATGACTACTTTAATGGCCTCTCCCGCTTGCGCAGCTCTGCTGCCATGCGCACTGGCCACATTAGCCATACCTACTGTCACTATCATTGCTGAAATTGTTTTTAGAATTTGTTTTGATTTCATCATCATCCCCTTTTAAAAGTTTTTCTTTGAAAGTCATTTCTTCAAAGAATGATGAATATTTATACGAGCAAAGAGAGACAGACAAAAAATATGCGAAGAATAATTAACTTTGAAAGTCGATTAAAAGCTTATTGGAAATGAATTGATTATGCCTTGGCCTCGATGCCAGATTCCCGCGCAATAAAACACACTCCACCAATTTGTGATTTAGATTCATATGTCGAGCGATCAACGCAAACAAAATCTATGGCCTGACTGATTGGTGCTCGATCAACAGAGTAAAGCATTTTTCTAGCCCGACTTGCTTCTTCTAGATCTGCAAAAACGATAACTACATCTACGTCTGACATTACATCAAACTGATCGGTTGTAATCGATCCAAAAAAAATAATTTTCTCAGGTTTAGTATGCTCACGAATCAAACGGGTAACTTGAATCATTAAATCGTAACAAGCTTCTTTCGAAAATTTATCCAAAAATAGTCGGGAGATGTTTTTCATTGGCTGAGTTTCTTTCGAGTCCAATCTAAAACTAATTTTGCAGCATGAAGCGCCTGAGACACCTCTTCATCTGTTAAAATATATTTGCCCTCTTCGTAACGACGAATAGAGGCAAAAGGCGTTAAATCATGCAAGGAATAGCCACCAGGCGGTAGATCATTCACATCAAATTTTTGCATAATTGCATAAATGTCATGAGTAAATGGAATCGGAATTTGTAAGTAACAAAGAACGGCTTTAAGCGATTTTTCGACGGATTGTTCAACATTAAACAAAGTCGTTTCTTTACGAATATTGAGGTTTTTCGACAAAACTTCTGCAGTTAACCAATCGTTCTCGGCAATTTTAAAAAGCTCATGAGCATATTCTTTTTTAAACAGCTTTTCATTTGGTCCCATGGACTAGATGTAGCTTTCTTTAGATTTTTTGTCTATGTAAATGTAGATTAAATAGCCAATCAGCAATCGTTTTTAAAACCTAAACCACGAGATGCTGACCAGTAATCGCGGCACCCGAAGACCCACATAAAAAAATCAGCGCATGACTGATTTTTTCTGGATCTGACATTTTTGCCGAGGGCTCGATTGCTTTCATTTTTTCCAAAGCTTCTTTGCCGTTGGCACAATCTAGAAAATGTCCCAATAGATATTCTTCAGTAAGTCCCAATGATACACAATTCACAGACACATGTTGCTCTTGCAGTTCGCGAGCTAAAGTTTTCGCGAATGCAATCATGCCAGATCTTGCCGCTGCAGCAACGGCATCGGCAGATTGCGCACGCAGAATAGGATCTTGCACAAGATAAATCATACGCCCACGTTTACGGCTTTTTAAAAACTGTCCGATAAACTGTGTAGCATGAAGACTGGCAACCAAATTGGTCTGAATGATTTCATCAAATTGCGTAGGCTCGACACTGCCAGCACCGATTTGCAAAGGCGTTGGTTTGGTCGAACAAAGTGCATCAATCATAATATCAATACTGCCGAAGGTTTGCGCTGCTTTACCAATTGCATCTTTGATCGATGCAGCGTCTTCCCATTTTACCGGAATGGCGGTGGCACGACCAAATTTTTCATTCATTTCTTTTTGATCATTAAGGTTCTGACAAAATTTTTGCAGTTTATCAGCCCCGGAATCGATGATGGCAACATCAGCACCCTGCTGTAAAAAATTAACCACAGCATTTTGCAATGTTGCCTGCACTGAACCCAAAATTACAATTGTTTTATCTCGCAATGCTAATTCCATTTTTACTTGTCCTATACTCTTTCAATAATGACTGCTATACCTTGTCCGCCACCAATACAAGCGCTGCCCAAAGCATAACGAGCTTTACGTCTGTGCAATTCGTAAACAAGCAAATTCATAATTCGCGTGCCTGAAGCACCCAATGGATGACCGACAGCTATGGCTCCACCATTAACATTGGTGCGTTCACGATCTAAACCCAATTCTTTTTCTACTGCCAAGTACTGAGCAGCAAAGGCCTCGTTGACCTCGATTAAATCCATATCTTTCAATGTCAAACCAGCACGCTGTAAAGCCATACGAGCTGCACCTGCGGGACCAATTCCCATAATTTTCGGATCACAACCTACGCTTGCATATGAAACAATTCGCGCCATTGGTTTTAATTTTAATTGTTGTGCACGAGACTCACTCATTAACAATGAACAAGCGGCACCATCTACGATTCCCGATGCTGTCGCGGCTGTAACCAAACCATCTTTTTTAAACAAAGGCTTCATGGTATTAATTTTTTCAAAAGTAGCATCTGGCTTTGGATGTTCGTCATTTTTAATTTCAACAACACCTTTTTTGTTTTCGATTTTAACTGATGTTATTTCTGAATTAAAATCTCCGCGCGCCAAAGCATCTTTAAATCTAGTTTGAGACAATATTGAATATCGATCGACTTCTTCGCGAGTGATACCATATTTTTCACCCAAATTTTCTGCCGTGATTGCCATTGGAATTCCAGCATAAGCATCAGTCAGCGCCGCAGTCAGTGAATCCTCTAGCTCTGAGTTGCCCATGCGAATACCACCAAAACGCACGCCTCGTAAAACATAGGGAACTTGAGACATTTGCTCAACACCACCGGCCAATATTGCTTGAGACTCACCTGATTGAATCATCTGTGCAGCTGACACCCAAGATTGAAAACCACTGCCACACAATCGATTCACAATAAATGCACCACTAGCAACAGGAGCTCCAACTCGTAGACCAATATGCCTTGCTAAATAAGCAGCATCTGCTCCGCTTTGAACCACGTTGCCAAAAATAGTATGATCAACATTTTCTGCAGACGCACCGGCTTGTTCCAAAGTTGCTTTTGCAGCAATGGTTCCCAAATCTGTTGCGGATAAATCTTTTAAACTGCCACCGAAACTTCCAAATGGTGTACGTTGTCCTGAAACAAAAACTATTTTTTCCATGCAGTGCTCCTGAGTTACAAACCTTGACTAGAAATGTAAAGGTCGTAATAAAGAGTATGTCGTTAACAGCACTCTCGCAAGGAGGATTTGATGAAAGTCTTAGTCATCGGTCAAGGTGGTCGTGAGCATGCTTTGACCAGAGCCTTTACTCAATCTTCATCTATCAGCGAGGTCCATTGCATTCCCGGAAATGATGGCATTGCACAAACTGTTTTATGTCATAATCTAAATATAAAAAACCATGAAACAATTGTGCAATTTTGCTTGCGCACTGAAATTGATTTTGTTTTTATCGGCCCAGAAGACCCCCTGGTCGATGGTCTAGCTGATAGCCTCCGCTCTCGTGGAATTTTGGTTGTTGGACCCAGCCAAGAATCAGCACAATTGGAAGGTTCCAAAATTTTTGCTAAAAAGTTTATGCTAAGAGCACAGGTCCCAACCTCGACTTTTAGCGAGGTTGGGTCCTTTGAAGAAACGATGAGCAACGCTTATCAGTTCACTCCACCCTATGTTTTAAAAGCTGATGGTTTAGCCGCCGGCAAAGGTGTTTATATTTGTAAAAACATCGAAGAGCTTGCCAAGGCTGCGAATGATATTTTTGTCGAAAAGATATTTGGCGAAGCCGGAAACAAAGCTTTGCTTGAACAGTTCATGCCGGGCTGGGAATTGAGTTATTTAATTTTAACCAACGGATCTGAGTACCAAAGTTTACCGATCGCCCAAGATCACAAACGATTGTTAGATCAAGACCAAGGTCCAAACACAGGCGGCATGGGTACCATCGCACCACTGTCGATCGACGCGGACCTGCACCAACAAATTCACGAAAAGATTTTAGCGCCTTCAGTAGCACAGCTGCAAAAAGAGAATTTGTTATATCGTGGAGTTTTATTTGTTGGTTTGATGATCACCGAACAAGGACCTCAGGTGCTTGAATACAATTGCCGTTTTGGTGATCCCGAAACACAAGTGATTTTACCATTGTTGCAAAACGATGTTGGCCAGTTATTTAAAAATTTAGCCGAAGGAAAATTGCTAAACGTTGAATCTAAAAATTTGCACGCCGCCTGTGTTGTGTTGGCAGCCCCAAGCTACCCACAAAAACCAGAAAAAGATTTACCAATATCGGGCGATATCGAAAGCCAAACAGATCTCAGTTATTTTTTGCATGCAGCCACCAAACATTCAACAAACTCATCTGCTGGAAAATGGCTCACCAATGGCGGGCGAGTCATGAATGCCGTGGGTTTGGGTTTAAATGCCAAACAAGCCATTGAAAATGCTTATGCTCAATCATGCAAAGTACAATGGATGGGATTGCAGAAAAGATCAGATATCGGCAAGAGTATTCTTTAAAACGACCAGCGCAAGCTGACCTGTGAGAACTTGTCTTGTGGCGAAACCTTATGGCTCACCACCAAGTCTTGATGGCCTAATGGCTCTGCCACCTCAAGACCCAAAGACTCTTCGCTGACCTTATAAATCATCGAAGCATTGGCAAAACCTGTATACTGAACACGTGCCTCAGATTGAAACGCTTGATAATTGAAATTGATCTTATGTTGAACCGCGGTCGGCTCATCGGAATGAATCACAACTTCTTTTTTCATTGTGTTTTCAACCTTTGTTGTCGTCTGACCAACAGAAGATTCACGGAATGATTTTGAATTCAAAAGCGTACCCGTGCTGCGATCAGCGATTTTTTTCATGACATCACTCATGTTTTCCGTTGGCTGCAAACTGAGTGGAATAATATCAGCTGTTTGAAAATGCTCAGCAGCAGCCTCTTGCTCTTTCACTGAGTGATAAATAGCAATAAGATCCGGCGGCAATGGATCACCACTCTGACCAAAAAAGATTTTAGATGGAGTTGCTAATGAGCCACCTGGCCCAATTGAAGCAGGCACACGAGAAATCTCTTCTATATTAATAACAGTGGATACTCGCTGTGATTCCATATTCCCTGCAAATACAGACGCTGACAACAAAGACAAAACCAAGACAATCATTGCTGATCGTTTGATTTGCAGTCCTGCTCCTGTTTGTATTTGTTGGCCTAACATGAATTGCTCCTTATGTGCGTCTACACATCTAGAGTTCAAGTCTTGTGCCGTCCCAAATCCAATACCGTGGCAGGAAAGATAGATTCACTGGCTAGGGTTTTGACAACAGACCAACCAACCATTGACAGTATACAGTTTCTTTAAATTGTAACGTTTCTCATAATCTCATTTCGACAGTCTCAGATTGACTGTCTCATGTTGAAACAGTTTTAATATCAACAGTATTAAGTGCACTGTTCACAACAAAGAGAGACCTATGAAAATTTTTATTTCATTGCTAACCACTTTTATGATTTCAACAACTACACAAGCCACTGATTACAAATGTGAATCAATAAAAGAAGGTCTTTGTATTCGTTATTCTGGCCAGGAAAATGACAGCCGCTATCAAGAAATTAAAAAAATATGCGAACAAAACAGTGGCCAAATGGAATTGGGATTTTGCCCCAGAGACCAAGTGGTTGGTCGCTGCCTGTTTATGGATGATATAGTCACTTACTATTATTCTTATATATTCAATGACTATGACGCCGAGACCACTTGCAATTATTCGTATGGAAAATACAAAAAAGGTTTTGGAAACTGATTAGACTGTACAGTCATTTTAAAACGGGCAACGAACCTGATGAGCATTTTCTAACATCAATAACTGTGGTTCGATTTGTTGACACTGAGGCTGGGCCTGTGGACAGCGGGTGTGAAAACTGCAACCAGTCGGCGGAGTCAAAGGACTGGGGACTTCGCCTTGAAGCAAAATTTTTTGTGTCTTTTTTTGCTCCATTTGATTTTTTGAAATTTGCGGGATCGAAGAAAACAAAGCCTTGGTGTATGGATGTTTTGGATTTTTCACAAGCTCCAACATCGAAGCTTTCTCTACTATTTGACCCAAATACATAACAGCAATTTGATCTGAAATAAATTGAACAACCTTTAAATCGTGGGCGATGAAAATATACGTCAAGCCAAGCTTTTGCTGTAGATCCATTAATAAATTGACGACCTGAGCTTGAATCGAAACGTCTAACGCCGATACTGGTTCATCACAAATTACCAGTTCGGGTTCGACCGCCAAGGCTCTGGCAATACCAATTCGTTGTCGTTGCCCACCAGAAAATTCATGGGGATAACGATCTTTCATATCTTGTCTTAGGCCAACAAGCTCCATCAATTGTGAAACTCGATCTTGCTGGTCTTTTTTGGAAGAAAATAATTTATGAATTTCTAAAGGCTCTTCGAGCAAATCACCAACGCTCATTCGTGGATTTAAACTAGAGAATGGATCCTGAAAAATCATTTGAATTTTACGTCGCAGTTTTCTCAGTTCTTCACCTTTAATATTTGCAATATCCTGACCTTGATAATTTATACGTCCCGAATCTGCATCTAACAAACGCACCAAACAACGACCCAGTGTTGATTTTCCACAACCAGATTCGCCAACAAGACCTAATGTTTGTCCACGCTCTAAGGTAAAGGAAACATCGCGTACGGCTTGTACGCCATTTTTTTTAAGCGCAAATATATTTTGATCAACTGAAAAAGTTTTTGTTAAATTTTCGACAGTTAAAAAATGGCTATTTGTCATATCACTCATCATCGTACACTCTCGGGATAAAAACAGGAAAATCCAGAATTTTCATTTTCAGTTGCCTGCCATTCCGGCTGACGCTGCTGACACTGAGCTTGCGCATAATCACAACGATCACTGAAACGACAGCCTTGTGGCAAATTTTCCAATGATGGCACCATTCCACGAATCGCAGGCAATCGGCGACAACGATCATGAATATCGAAATTTTCCAAACCCAAAACCGATTTCAACAATCCTTTGGTGTAGGGATGTTTTGGCTCAGTAAAAATATTTTTTGCACTGTTGCTTTCGACAACCTTGCCCGCATACATTACCAATACCTGATCTGCCATTTCAGAGACCACTCCCAAATCGTGCGTGATCAATAACAAACTTGTTTTGTACTGTTGCTGCAATTGTTTGATGATATCTAAAATCTGCGCCTGAATGGTCACATCCAAAGCTGTTGTCGGCTCATCAGCTATTAAAATTTCTGGCTGGCAAATTAAGGACATAGCAATCATGATTCTTTGTTTCATTCCACCCGAAAGCTGATGTGGGTATTCTTTCATTCGTGTTTCTGGCGAAGATATCCCCACCTTTTTCAACATCGCCAACGTACGTTCGGCAATTTGTTGTTTGCTTAGGTCGGAAAAATGTAATTTCAAAACCTGAGAAATCTGGTGACCGCATGTTAAGACTGGATTCAAAGCACTGGATGGTTCTTGAAATATCATCGAAATTTTTTTTCCGCGAATTTGCTGCAATTCGCGATCAGATAATGCCAACAGGTTTTGCTGATTAAACAAAACTTCTCCACCAATTATTTTTCCAGGCGCAGGGATTAAATTCATCAATGACAATGCCGTTACAGATTTACCACAGCCAGATTCTCCAACCAAAGCCAGCGTCTGCCCCTGTTTCAAACTGAAACTCACATTATCAACAGCCAAAACATTAGCCGTCTGGTTTTTATATTGGGTTTTAAATTGAGTTTTAAGATTTTTTACCTGCAACATACAAAGCAGCTTATGATGTCTTTTATTTGCAAGCAAGATAGAACTATTGCTTGATCATTGTGATATCGCGAACAATCTGCCCTGTCTTGGCGCTGACCAAAATATCTCTTCGATCCAACAAAGGTCCCTGAATTCCAACCTGCATTTGCCAAACAAGCTCTGCGTGATGCGAACCCATTGGATACAACACTGGCTTTTCCGTAGCTGATTCAATTTTCACACCTTGTTTACTTTTGAATTTATTGAGCACAGTTTCTTGTGCTTGATTTAAAGAATAATTGATCTGCGTATCGACCTGATTCAAAGGCATTGTTTCATTGGCAATATAATAAACAGCACCATCGGATTGACGAGTGAATACTTTCATATAGGAGCCCAACACAGAATATCCATCTATTTCTTGATCAAACTGCATGGCTTTGGTGTCTTCGGTAGACGGCAGCAATTCATTGCTCAAAACAATTTGCTGTCCAGTCACACCTGTTTGCTCTGCAACCTCACGCGCAAAGGCCAATGCTTTTTCATTGCTTGATAAATCTTTTTTGATCAAACCACCAGAGATCGCAAGAACTCGACCTTTGTCGTTACGATTGACTCGCCATTTGACGTCTTTATCAATTTTTTTCAGCCACTGATCTAAATCTACAACATTGTTTTTTATTTCAGAAGAAACCGATGCTGCTTGTCGCGCTGGCGCTGTGACTTGATTGGTTTTTGATAATTCAGTCTCAGGCTCTGCATTTAACACATAAACAACAGAGGGCTCTTCGGCTTGTGAAATTGCTTTATTGTTATCACTCTTGCCCGCTAAAAATACAAATGACAGCCCAACAAATACGATCACGCAAATACTGGCCAACAATCTTTTCCATTGATTTATAAATATACCCATCTATTTAGTCTAAAAGAAAACAGCAGAGCTTGTAAAAATATGAAGATAGGTGAACTTTTAATCTTTACCTATGGCTAGTCTGTACGACAAAAGAAAAGACGCCGCTGCGATTTTTAAAACTAATTAGTTTTAACACCTTTTTGCGTAAAAACCTGATCAATGGCAATCAAACCTGCGTTGTCTCCACCCACAACTAGGTAATCAGCACGTAGAGCATCCCAAGCTACAGTAAAATCTGAACTGTGTCCAAGCTTTGCCAAATGCAAAAAAAATGCTTTTTCAAATTTGCGAGTATCAATTCTAGTGTCTTGATAAATTGCCCACAGAATCGAAGCATACGCGCTGCCCATGCCATGAATCTCACCACCAACTCTGCTGAGACCACTGACAGGATCCGCTGGCATAGATGATTGATCGTAATAAGTTTGCACTGTCCTTGTTAATGCACCAGCTGTTGTGACATCTCGAGAAGCTGCATAACTTGCCAAACCACCTTGAATGTTATTTACAATCGTCTCACCTAGCTGACCTTTTTCTGGAAACATCATGAGGAAATGGAAATCCGCCTGCCCTTCGGCAATAGCATCAATACAACCATTGGCCGTTTTGCAAAACGTAGAAAAATACGCTATACTAAAATCCGTAGCACCATCATCCGGATGTGGATCACACTCTTGCGTCGCTTGTGTGATATCTGCCGCAGTTACAACTCTATCACCCAGCCATTTATTATCATCTGATGTTGAACTTGTTTCCATTGTGCATTTTGAAATCTGTACTTCGAATAATTGAATATCACTGTTGCTCAACATATTTTGAACACCAGCTGCACTATACAAATTACCATGCCCCATCTCGTGTAAATAAGCCTCTGCACTGAGGGCCATCTCATGACAAATTGCATTTTGGCAAGATGGCTTTGAAGCATATCCCATAAATATAAATTGTTTTGTTATGCCAGTGCTATTGTAACGAAAAGTATAATAAGCATTGTTTTTTAAACTCGAATTTCCAGGCACATCAGCAAAAGCATTAACATAAGTTATTTTTTGTAAACCGGCAAATGCACTACCCACTCGATGAGAAAAATCTTGTATCATATTATTCAACCAAAAATATGCCATCAACTGAGCCGTTGCTTTTTCCCCGGCAGTGGCTCCGCCATCTTGACTGTATGAGCGGCGATACTGGCCGTTATTCAAACTCAAACGAGGCATCGTTCTTATTGTTGTCGTGTCCGTAGATAAAGCTTGAGCATTTGATGTGTAAACATAGAGATAATCAGATTCAAGAAACTGCGGGGATTTCAAATTATCTAATTGAACACCAAATTTTTGCAAACCTGATAAGTCCATACCAAATGTTAAAAATGAAGACAATGCCGCACCATTTTGAGCGACAGGATTTTTCCAAAAAATACAGGCATCATACTGGCTATTAGTAAGACAATTATCATCCATCACACCTGCACTTTTTGCAGAAACATATCTTTCCAGATCGACAGCGCCACCGGAACTGCCTTCATCACCATCGGTTGATGCAGCTGAAACCATTTCAATATTCTGAGCGTAAAAATCTGTTTGCGTACAGTTTTGATAAAGAAATGAAACACCAATCGAAGCGACAGCGAACAATAGAACACCTTTAGCCGTGTGATTTTTCGACTGATTCATTTATTTCCCCTGTCTGTAAATTATATCGGAAATAAATTTGAATTACTAAAAAAATCCTAAAATCGTCTCAATGTGAGAAGAAGATAATAGGAGCATAATAATGGATACCAGAGACACCAGACTGGACAAAAGCACAAGACATATACTTCTGAATTGTCGTCGTTGCTCATTGACGTATCTGTCTTGATGATAAAAGAGGTCGATATTTTTTTATCGACTGTCATCAGGAGGGATTGATGAAAAAACCAAGTTTTTCGCTCATAATTATTCTAACTGCAATCTGTACTAGCAGTGCTTTTGGCAATACTGTCAATGTGCAAAGCCTGAACAAATCATTGCAAAAACAAAATGCAACATGGATTGCGAAAGACAATTGGCTCAACCAATTGCCTCGCCAAGAATTGATTCGCATGATGGGGGTCAAAGAGGCTCCAAACGCAGATATTCAATTTGCAATTCCTGTCAAACTGCAAAGCTCCCAGGCTCTTCCAACCTCACATGATTGGAGAGATTATAATAATCAAAACTGGGTCAGCCCGATTTTAAATCAAGCCAACTGCGGAAGCTGCGTGGCTTTTGCTGCGATTGGTGTTTTTGAAACTCAAATGAATATTTCATCTTTGATTCCAAGTCTCAATCGCAAAATGTCCACACAGTTTTTATTTAGCTGCGGTGGTGGCGCTTGTGATTACGGATGGCAACCAAATTCTGCAGCCAGTTTTTTAATGAAAACTGGGGCCACTGACGAAGCCTGCATGCCTTATTCTTCTGGTGCCACAGGTAATGATGTTTCATGCAAAAGTGCATGCAGCAATGCAAAAACCAGAACGCAAAAAATTGCTAATTATCAAATGCCAAGTCGTGGTTCGCAAAATATTGCCAGCGTAAAACAGGCGCTTCTTAAGGGCCCTGTGATGACAACACTGACTGTGTATGCCGATTTCATTTCTTACTCTAGCGGAGTTTACAAAAGAACTTCAAGCGACGCTCTGGGCGGACATGCCATTTCAATCGTTGGTTTTGACGATCAGACACGATCATGGATTATTCGCAACAGTTGGGGACAAGACTGGGGAGAAAACGGATTCGCACACATCTCTTATGATGATGACTCCGGAGTTTCACAAAACTCTTGGTTATTCAATGTGCCTGCTATGGGCGGTTATGTGTTTACACAAACACCGCGAGATTATGATTACGTTTCCGGAGACATTCCAGTTGCTGGCACTTCTAACTTGGATAAAACATCTTCAGTGAAATCAATCATATATTCTAGCAACAATGTTATCTGGGAAGACAGCTGCGCAAAAGCAGATTGCAATTTCACAACAGACAGCAAAAAATTGGCAGATGGACGATACGAAGTTGTAACCACCGCATTGGATACAAGTGGCAATTCCATTGGCCAATCGGATCGAAATTTCTTTTATGTTGTAAACAACGAACCAAGCATGAGTGTTTCATTCAGCGGGGTTGACGTCACTCAACCACTCAAAGGTCGCGTTGTTTTCAATGTGTCAGCAAAATCTTCTTCTGTACCCTTTAGTTCTCTTGAACTGCACATCAAAAACCTGAACACAGGTACTGAAATTATCAAACATTCGCAAATTGTTTTATCCTCTACAACAGTGGGCTGGAGAACTCCTGCCGTTGCCAATGGACCTTATGAAATTTATTTTGTAGGTAAAATCACCGCAGGAAAAAACAATTTTACGACCGAGTCTGAGCACGTTAAAATCAATGTAAAAAACTGATTCTATTTTGAAATTTAAGATATTTTTAATTTAAAATTTTCATTTCGAATTGCGTTTGATTCAGAATTATTGTTGGAATGGAATTGGGAATTTATAACTAGATTCCCAATTCCAAAAAATACTGAAGTATAAAAATGAGGCTAATAAATCATTCTGTTTACAAAAAATGCATTAAAAAAATCGGACCGAGTTCCACGAGTCAATCCGCAGTTGCGAAACTCACTGAGATATCAACCTCGATTGGATGTTCGTGGTCAATTAGTGGGTCGCCTTCAAGCTGTGGTAACAATTTATCTAAATTAGCGCCTACCCCCAATAGTACAGAAATTCGATTCAACTGACTACCCATGCTTCGATTCACGAGACTCATTGGATATTTTGAAAAAAGCTTTTCCATATCAGAAAAATTTCGTAAATAAAAAGATATTTCACCGTTAATAACGCCGAATGTTTTATTTGCAGAATCCACAAGTACAATGGGATAGCGTCGTTCTTCATTACTTCCCCTAAGTGAAAACCCCTGGCCATTCGATTTATCTAACATAAAAACAAATGGACCTAATGCTTGCGGCAAAAATGGCAGAAGACTGTTTGGCATATTACTTTGGAGCGCGCTTGATTTTGTATTCTCGATTGAAATTGCAAATAAACTTGTCATCAAAGCCATTTTTTTGCCATTTATAATTCTGATTTCTTGAGGTAATTTATTAATCGCGTTTTCATATTCATTTTTATATTTAGCAATTTCCTCTGGATTGTTAAGCTGCCGAGGAGAAGGAATCTCTCGTTCAACAAATGCAGCAGTTACTCGAGGTATTTGCTTTTGAGATGCAGCAGCATCTTTAGAAGATGACTCGCGAAAATAGGCACCATTGGAGTGATTATTAATATCATCCTTATTAACCTGGTTTGTAGAGTTTTGCATCTGACTATTTGTCAGTCTTGCATCTTTGTGACCAAAAGACATTCTTACTTTAATCGCCAAAGCAATAGCAAAGACAACTCCTAAAACAACAATTTGTCGAAACATTTTAAAATTCATAGCACTATATTTCCCTTAGTATCCATAGAGCATTAGAGTCCAACTAGTTAAAGATCCAACATCAACACCCACATCGTCAATGACTTTCAAAGTCCACACTCCCTGTGCTGCTTCACCAAGAAATGCATTCGAAGATAAGCTGACACCTGCAAAGTTGGCCGTTCCATTGAGTTTAGATTTTGAATTCAGGAGCGTACTCACTGTTCCAGATGGCGATCGTAATTGCACTCTTAAATCTCCGACATGAGGATGAGTTGCATTTAGAACTATTCTTGCATTTTCGATATTAAAATTTGACGATACCGTCATCGAAGACGATACACCTACCGGGTCGGAATCTGGAATTGATAACGCTGTCGATAATGACTCTGAAAATCTCAAAAAATTTGTATCTGGATTTGGCGGAAATATAGTGTGATAACTTAATGCCATGTTTACTGCCGCACTTGCATCAATTCGTCCAAAGCCGTAATGATTACTAAAGTGGAAATTTGCTGCGTTAGTAATCCAGGTTGCATTACTTGGATCAATTTTCACTGCCGTACTTGCAAGTATATAACGGACATCTCTAAAACTAAGACTTGGATTGGCATTTAACATAAGAGCTACAACACCAGACACACTCGGAGTCGCCGCCGAAGTGCCATTCATCATGGATGTATAATCACAATTGGTGTTCTCTGGATGGTAATTGTTATCTCCATCAGGCTTATTAAATAGATTTACATCCAAGTCAGCAACATTACTAGTTTTATTATGCCTACGATGCACATCCATAATTCTCCCAACATAACCATTTTCACATCCTGATTGATCAGTGGACATAATCGCTGGCAGTGACATATTAATATTATTCATTCCATTGAAACTAGAGGTGACATTGTTGATGTAACCATTATTTCCACCAAACCCAGAAATCCAAAGAACAGAGCTCACAGATGAATAATAAGCTCGCACATTAGTTGATTCTAAGGCGCCAACAACTATGGCATAAGGATAGGTAGTGATGGGATCAAGAGAAGCTTCAGAACCACGCCCACATTTCGTACTTGCAGTGAATGCATTCGAATAGTCATTTCCAGCAGACTTGACGTAAATAATTGATTTATTATTTGGTCGCAGTATTCCCAAAGATCCATCATGCATGGTCTTTTCTAGTGAGGTATAATTGGATGCGAAATTCCAATTATAAGTTGTATTATCGCATTTCATGCCTTTGATTCCTCGATTGCCCCAGCTAGAATTGATCACATCAACATCACCCATTGCCTGATTCTCTAGTCCAGAGAGAGTCTGGCTTTTAACACCTAAATAATTGTAGCCGACAAGATATGCATCCGGTGCAACCCCACGACTTCCAACTCCATTTCCCATAGAGCTCGCAATAATTCCTGCGACACTTGTACCGTGGTCCCCAGGATCACTCGCAGTAGATGGCGATGGAGTTGGATCTCCACCATCAAAACAATGTAGAATTTTAGAATTTGGATCGCTACAATTTGATGGTTTAATCGTGGAACGATAATCTCTAGATCTGCCATCAAGGATATTTCCTACAAGATCTGCATGGGCCACATCTAGACCTGAGTCAGAGACAGCTACGATTATGTTGCTTCCAATAAAACCATGAGAATTTGCATCAGCGACATTTAAATCAGAACCAGGTGTTCCGCCGTTACTAGCAAAATTATTTTGCCCGGTATTGTTTAAGTGCCATGCATATTTTTCTAATGGATCTAATCCAGATACATTCGAATTTACTGTGATGGATCTTTCAACTGAAACACCTGTAGTACTTGATGCAGTTACTGAAATTATATTCGAGCCGTTCGCCAATGGCACGCTGAGCATCCATTTCCCATCGGAACAATCTGCATCCAAAAAACTGCCAACATTAGTCCATAAACTTGCAGTGCTAACTTCACAAGTTCCAATGACTAAAGTTGATTTTCGGTAAGTCGATGTGGCGGTTGGAAATGTAATAGAAAAACCAGCTGCAATGGAATTGACACAAGATCCGTTCGTCTTAGTATATCCATAATTACATCTGACTAAAACACAAGGACTTGTTGTGTCTCCTAGATCGCTGCATGTCGTGTTACCCGTACCATTTTGGTCGATATTGCAATAACTCGTTACTTTTGGTACACAGACCTGATTTTGACATACAGTTAAATAAGCAGTTCCCACATCATTACATTTCCGAGTCCCCTGATTTGCACCTATTGAGCATGCATCGACAGTATTCGGTTCACAAAAATTTCTAATACATTCTGATCCATTAGTAAAGCGTCCGGATTCATTACAAATTTTATGGCCTTTTGTGCCTTGATCCGTACAAGCAACAACCGAGTTTGGAGCGCATTCTAGGCAACTACCGTATGCAGAACCTGATTCATTACAAATCTTCAGTCCACTCCCGCCAAAACCTGCACAAGTTGCTGTTGAAGATGGCGTACAAAAAGTATTTGCAGTACAGACTCCATTTTGAAGATTGTAACCAGAACTGCAGCTACTCAGAACGCAACTGCCGTATGCAGAACCTGCTGCATTACATGTCTTCTGTCCACTCCCGTTAGTACCCGTACAATTTGCTGTTGAAGACGGTGTACAAGTATTTGCAGTACAGACTCCATTTTGAAGATTGTAACCAGAACTGCA